>JANLQI010000109.1:0-62935 GCA_031367705.1 Saprospiraceae bacterium
CGAAAAAAAGCGACTAATAGGAGCGCATTCAATAGCTTAATTTTGATGATAACTGTTTTTGCATTTTTTTTAAATCTTATATGGGAATTATTGCAAATGCCGCTTTATGATAGTGCCTCTTTTACCATAAATCACATAACTTTTTGTGCATTGGGTTCAGTCGCAGACGCTATTATGGTGCTACTTCTGTACTTCGGTTTTGCTTTAATATTCAAAACACCCTTTTGGATACACCCATTAAAAGGACAACGGGTTATTATCGTAATTTTAATAGGTGGCATAGGTGCGGCTTTATCCGAAATGCGCCATTTATCGTTGGGAAATTGGGCTTATTCCGATTTAATGCCCCTTATTCCCATAATGAATGTTGGTATATCGCCCGTATTGCAATTTATGGTACTACCTGTATTTATCTATATTTTAAGTTTTTATGCCGTGAAAATTATTAACACTAAAAACCTTAATTTAGAATAGTTCAAGGTTTATAAATCGAGCATAATCATAAGCCTTTGGCTTGTAGTTATGTTTTTTCAATAATCAATAATGAAATTCTTAAAGTGGCTTTTCAAAAAGCTATTCATCAAAAAATGTTGTCAATGACAGCCAAAACGAACTACCTCATTCGCCGCACACATCGCTATTTGGGTGTGTTACTCGGCATACAATTTTTGTTTTGGACTATTGGCGGACTGTATTTCAGTTGGTCAAATATGGACGAAATACATGGTGATTTTCAGAAAAATCCACCCCCTCAGTATAAAGCGGATTTGGACTTCATTTCGCCTTCGGTTGCTTTGAAAAACTTGAAAACGAAGGTTGAAGTGGACTCAATTCTCGCAGTGACGTTGATTGATGTGTTGGGCAAACCAACTTATCGCATGGAGTTTTTGCACGGTGGACATCATAAAATGTATCACCTCGCAGATGCTCAAACGGGTGCTTTGCGAGACCCCCTCAGTATAGACGAGGCAACGACCTTGGCGAAGCAGCAATACAATGGTGAAACGACGGTGAAATCAGTTGAATTGATTAAAGATGTGGACGGACACCATGAATATCGTGAAAGTCCACTTCCTGCGGTTGCTGTTACTTTTGAAAAACCCATGAATACAACGGTCTATGTGGCAACAGAAATGGGCATCGTTACGAAGTATCGCAACGACAAATGGCGCATTTTCGATTTCCTTTGGATGTTGCACACAATGGATTATCAATCAAGGGACAATCTTGGAAATTGGTTGTTGCGAGCGTTTTCGATTTTTGGTTTGGTGACGATTGCTTCGGGTTTTACCTTGTTTATTGTGAGTTCAAAACGATTTAAAAAATAGCAATGTGACACATATAGAGTTATTAATGGCTTTACGACCCATCATACACTATGGATTTCATCTTGTATTCCCTGCCTTGATTGCCTACTGGTTTTTTCGACCATTTTGGAAAAAGGCTTGGTTAATAATGATTGCAACGATGCTGGTTGATTTAGACCACCTGTTAGCCAATCCTATTTTTGACCCGAATAGGTGCAGTATAGGTTTTCATATACTACATTCAGAAATGGCAATTATGGGTTATGTTCTTATGCTGTTTTCCCCTAAAACAAGGGTCATTGGCGCAGGTTTAGTGTGGCACATGATGACCGATTATCAAGATTGCCTTTGGATGCATTACTTAGAAACAAACAAATTTTAAAAAAATATACAATATGGAACATCAACATTCAAGTCAAAAATACACTTGCCCCATGCACCCGCATATTTTGCAGGATGCGCCAGGCAAGTGCCCCTTGTGCGGGATGAAACTCGAGCCGATTGCCGCTGCGGGAGATGCACATGGCAAACATGACCATCATTCGGGCATGATAGCCGATTTCAAAAAACGGTTTTATGTCGTTTTGGCTTTAACCGTTCCCATTATGTTGTTATCAACGATGATTCAGCAGTTTATGGGCGTGAATTGGCAATTTGCAGGTTCGGAGTACATTCTTCTCGCCCTGTCGTCGGTGGTTTATTTTTACGGAGGTATGCCTTTTTTGAAAGGATTGGTGGACGAAACACGAGCCAAAAACCCGGGCATGATGTTTTTGATTGGCTTTGCCATAACGGTTGCCTACATATATAGTGTGGCGATTGTGTTTGGTTTGGAAGGCATGGATTTCTTTTGGGAACTGGCAACGCTGATACTCATCATGCTTTTAGGGCATTGGATAGAGATGAAATCGGTGGCGGGTGCTTCTCGTGAATTAGAATTATTGGTTCAATTGATGCCTTCCGAAGCCCACATGGTCATGCCTGATATGGTACACGATGTCAAAACCGATACACTCAAAGAGGGCGACATTATACTCATCAAGCCCGGTGAAAAAATCGCTGCGGACGGTGTTATTTTAGAAGGCGACAGTTATTTGAATGAAAGTATGTTGACAGGCGAATCGAAACCTGTTCATAAAATAGTGGGCGATAAAGTCATTGCTGGCTCAATAAACGGCAACGGTTCTATAAAAGTAACGGTATCGCATGGGGCAAAAGACTCTTATTTGTCAAAGGTTGTCAAGTTGGTACAAGATGCTCAAAACGCCAAATCTAAAACGCAATTATTGGCAGATACGGCTGCTAAATGGTTGACAATCATTGCTTTATTAGCAGGTATTTCCACTTTTTTATATTGGTATTTGACAGGTCAAACATTGGCATTTGCAATGGAACGCATGGTGACGGTCATTGTTATTTGTTGTCCTCATGCGTTGGGTTTGGCTGTTCCATTAGTTGTTGCCAAATCAACAGCTATGTCCGCGCAAAGTGGTTTATTGATTAAAAACAGAACGGCTTTTGAAAATTCAAGGAAAATAACCACCATTGTTTTTGATAAAACAGGCACTTTGACGGTTGGCAAATTTGAAGTCTCAAAGGTTATTTCGCTAAAAAAAGACTTAGATACTGAGGGGGTCATTCGACTTGCGGCGGGTTTGGAACATAAATCTGAACATCCGATTGCAACGGGTATTTTGCAAAAAGCTAAGGAATTAGACATTGAAATTCCTGAAACAGAAAACTTTAAAGCCATTACAGGTAAAGGCGTTGAAGCGACAATTGAGGGTAAAAAAATATTGGTTGTTAGTCCTGGATATTTGAAGGAAAACAATATCCCGATTCCCGAAGGCTCAACCAAAAATGAAACTGAAACGGTTGTATTTTTATTGATAGACAATGAGTTAGCTGGTTTTATTGCTTTGGCTGATGAAATTCGTCCTGAATCCGCCGAAGCAATTCAGACGCTAAAAGAGAACAATATCAAATCTATTTTACTGACGGGTGACAACGCTAAAGTCGCTAAAAGTGTCAGTGAAACTTTGGGCATGGAGAGCTATTTCGCCGAAGTTTTGCCACATCAAAAATTAGAAAAGATAAAAGAACTACAAAGTCAAGGCGAGTATGTCGCTATGACGGGCGACGGTGTCAACGATGCACCCGCTTTGGCAATTGCCGACATCGGAATTGCGGTGGGTAGTGGCAGCGATATTGCGGCAGAAACGGCAGGTATTGTGTTGGTGAACAGCAATCCAAAAGACATCGTAAACCTTATTTTATTTGGTAAAGCCACGCACAAAAAGATGATTCAAAATTTAATTTGGGCAACAGGCTATAATGTGATTGCCTTACCGTTGGCAGCAGGTGTTTTGTACAATCAAGGTATTTTGTTAAGCCCTGCGGCAGGTGCGGCTTTAATGACTGTTAGTACAATTGTTGTGGCGATAAATGCAAGCATGTTAAAAATTAAAAATTAGTTATTATGGAATGATGAAAAAAAATTGCTAAACTTTATTTTACTAAGCCGTTGAGAATCAATCCCGAATGCTCGGGACAAATTCATCATTCATCATTTATCATTCATCATTAACTATGGTAGAATATCTCATATCATTATCCTTGAAAAACCGACCGATTGTCTTGCTTATTTCGGCTTGTTTGTTTGGTTGGGGCATTTACAGTGTGCAGCGAAACCCGATTGATGCGATTCCCGATTTGTCTGAAAATCAAGTCATTGTCTTCACAGAATGGATGGGCAGAAGCCCACAGATTATGGAAGACCAAGTCACCTACCCGCTTGTCTCGAACTTGCAAGGCATACCGAAAGTGAAAAATATACGCGGTGCTTCTATGTTTGGAATGAGCTTCGTTTACATCATTTTTGAAGACAATGTGGATGTATATTGGGCAAGAACCCGTGTTTTGGAGCGATTGAACTATGCTCAAAGGCTTTTGCCTCAAAACGTTGTGCCTGTTTTAGGACCTGACGGAACGGGCGTGGGTCATATATTTTGGTATCATTTAGAAGCCAACGGAATGGATTTGGGGGAACAACGTGCCTTGCAAGATTGGTACGTGAAATTTGCCTTGCAAACAGTTCCAGGCGTTTCGGAAGTGGCTTCGTTTGGCGGTTTTGAAAAACAATACCAATTGGTTTTAGACCCTTTGAAGATGCAATATTATAATGTGAGCATGATGGAAATCATGAACGCCGTTAAAGCTAATAACAATGATGTCGGTGGTCGGAAGTTTGAAATGAGCAATATGGCTTATATCGTGAGAGGCTTGGGTTACATTAAAAACATCAACGATGTAGAAAATATTGCCATCAAAAACTACAATTCTGTTCCTGTAAAAGTTCGAGATGTGGGTTCTGTTCAAATGGGTGGCGACTTGCGTTTGGGCATTTTTGATGAAAATGGTACGGGCGAAGTCGTCGGTGGCATTGTGGTTATGCGTTATGGTGAAAATGCCGATAAAGTCATTCAAGCCGTAAAAGCGAAAATGAAAGAAGTGGAAAAGGGTTTGCCCGAAGGTGTCAGTTTCAAAACTTCTTATGACCGAAGCGAACTCATTGAAAAAGCGATTGAATCGGTCACAGGCACATTAATGGAAGAAATGATTGCCGTCTCGCTGGTCGTTTTGATATTCCTTTTTCATTGGCGCAGTGCCTTGATTATCCTGATTCAATTGCCGATTTCTGTTGCTGTGGGTTTCATTTTGCTACAAATGTTCGGTTTGTCTTCCAATATTATGTCCTTGACGGGTATAGCGTTGGCGATTGGCGTTGTCGTTGATGATGGTATTGTGATGGTCGAAAATGCCTATCGGAGCATCTCGGAACGGCAAGAAGAACTATTAAATCACCCGTAGAATAAATAATATGAAGCCATTTTTCCATAAAATATTCAAAAAAGAAAAAGACCCGTTGTCTTCGGAAGAGAAGCTGAAAATAATTGAAGCCTCTTCAAAATTGGTAGGACCAGGGGTATTTTATTCAACCATAATTGTCATTACGTCCTTTTTACCTGTGTTTTTACTGACGGGTATGGAAGGAAAATTGTTCAGCCCTTTGGCTTGGACAAAATCTTTTATTCTCATCGTTGATGCTTTTTTAGCGATAACGCTGACACCCGTTTTAATCAGTTATTTATTAAAAGGAAAATTAAAACCTGAAAATAAAAACCCAATAAATAGGACGCTTGAAAATATTTATACGCCCATCCTGACCCTTTGTCTCAAATGGCGTAAAACATTGTTAGGTCTGAATATCATCGCTTTACTAATAGGTGTGTTTATGTTCACCCGCTTAGGTTCGGAATTTATGCCGCCTTTGGATGAAGGTTCGATATTGTTTATGCCCGTGACGTTGCCCGATGTATCCAATTCAGAGGTTAAAAGAATTTTACAAGTTCAGGACAAATTGATAAAATCTGTTCCCGAAGTCACGCACGTTTTAGGCAAAGCGGGCAGAGCCAATACGGCAACCGACAACAGCCCTATCAGTATGATTGAAACCATTGTTTTGTTGAAACCGCATAATGAATGGCGGGTTGGAAAAACAAAAAATGACATCATCACAGAAATCAATAATAAACTCCAAATTCCTGGGGTGACAAACGGTTTTACTCAACCTATTATTAACCGCATAAATATGCTGTCAACGGGTATCAGAACCGATGTCGGTATCAAAATTTATGGGGCAAATTTGGACTCAATTGATGTTTTAGCTCAAAAAATCAAGAAAACTTTAGAAGGTACTGAGGGGGTCAAAGATTTGTTTGCCGAACCCATTACAGGCGGAAAATACATTGATATTGAAGCAAAAAGAGACATTATTGGCAGATATGGGCTGACAATCGACGATGTCAACAACGTCGTTGAAGCGGCTATTGGCGGCATGAATATCACCACAACCATAGAAGGCAGAGAACGTTTTGCCGTCAATGCCCGGTATGCACAGGCGTATAGAAACAGCATTTCTGCCTTGAAAAAACTGCAAGTGCAAACGATGGAATACGGGCCGATTCCTTTGGAAGCCATTGCGAATATCAAAATCAGCGATGGACCACCGATGATAAACAGTGAAAATGCGATGCTCCGGGGCAGTGTTTTGTTCAATGTTCGGGGTAGAGATTTAGGCAGTACGGTCAAAGAGGCACAGCAAAAGCTCAATGACATGATGGGTAAAATGCCAAAAGGGTATTTTATGGAATGGAGTGGACAATGGGAGAACCAAATCAGGGCAAATAAGACCTTAAAAATGATAATGCCACTTGTTATTGTTATCATTTTTCTTGTTTTATACTTCACCTATAATTCCATGAAAGAGGCTTTTTTAACGATGATAACCGTTCCTTTTGCCTTGATTGGTGGCGTATTTATGGTCTATTTCTATGGAATCAACCTGTCCGTTGCCGTAGCTGTTGGTTTTATTGCCTTGTTCGGTTTAGCGATAGAAACAGCCATGCTCATCACTATTTATTTGAATGAAGCGATGAATAAAATGGTTGATAAACACGGCAATAGTAGAGAAAGCATTACAGAAGACATTTTAAGAGAATATATAATTGAAGGCTCTGCCAAACGGTTACGCCCTAAACTGATGACCGTTTCGGTGTCTCTTTTTGGTTTGATTCCCATTCTTTGGGCTACAGGAACGGGCGCAGATGTCATGTTACCTATCATTGTGCCACTTATTGGCGGCACCATTACGTCCACTATATATGTCCTTTTAGTAACACCTGTTGTTTTTGAAATCGTCAAATTGCGCGAATTAAAAACAAAGGGCAAAATTGAAATTATAGATGTTAAAGAATAAATATCCAATCATCGTAAGCTGTTTGCTATTCAGTTTTTACACTTTAACTGCTCAAAATACTGAGGGGGTAAGAAATCCAAATTTTGTTGGGAAAGAAGTGACTTCTGATACTTCCAAACAAACCCTTTCATTGGAAGCGGTTTTAATCAATATTAAAAAAAATAACCCTCAATTAAAAATGTACGATGCCGATATAAAAAGTATGGACGTTGCCGCATTGGGGGCAAAAAGTTGGATGCCGCCGCAGGTGAGTTCAGGCTTTTTTATGACACCTTATAATGCGAGAATGTGGCGGGTGAATGACAGGAACACGGGCATGGGTTCATTTATGGTAGGCGTGGCGCAAATGATTCCGAATCCTAAAAAATTGAATTCGGAATTCAACTACATGAACGCTATGTCTTCTGTTGAAATTGAAAATAAAAACTATACTATAAATCAACTAAGAGCCTTAGCGAAAACCAATTATTATCAATGGTTGGTGCTTCAAAAAAAGTTGAAAATCACGAATGAGAACTTGATGCTTTTGAGCTATATGATTCAAAGTATGGAAATTCGATATCAATACAATATGATGAAGTTGCCGACCTATTACAAAGCAAAATCGCAATATAGTGCCTTGCAAAGCATGATTGTGATGCTTGAAAACGATATGTCGCAAAAACGCATCATGCTCAATACATTAATGGCAGTGGATAAAAATAGGGCGTTTGATATAGATTCTACTTTTACTTTATTGAATTTTGAAACCGTATTTCCAGATACAACTTCATTGCTCAATCAACGCAGTGATATTAGAGCGATAGACAATACGATTGCTTTAAATCGCTTAAAAATCGAGGTCGAAAAAGTGAGATTATTGCCTGAATTTGGTGTTCGGTACGACCACATGTTCCCATTTGGACAAAACCCGATGCAATTTAATTTCATGGTGATGGCAAATATTCCGATGCCGTGGTCAACGCAAATGAATTTGGCGAATATTGGCAGCATTCAGATTAAAAACAACAGTCTTTATTGGCAAAAACAAATGATTTTGAATGAGGCTTCGGGCATGATTTCAAGCATGAATACAGAGTTACAAAACCTAAAAAAGCAATATAATATCGTTGAAAAAAGCATCATTCCTGCTTTGAAAAAAAATTACGAAACGGCATTATTGGCTTGGCAAAACAACACAGGCGAATTGTTTGAAGTCCTCGACGCTTGGGAAGCCCTCAACATGGCTCAAATTGAAGCATTGGATAAATTGCAAAATATGCTCAATACGCAAGTCGAAATTGAAAAACAATTAGAAATCAAATAGTTATGAAAAAATATTTTTTATATAGTTTGTTACTTTTAGGGATTTCTGCCATCGGATATTCCATATACTTTTTTGTCCAAAAATATCAAAAAGAATCGAAAATAGCCTTTCAAAATGAGGTTTATACTTGCCCGATGCACCCCGAAATTATGGAAAACAAACCCGGTAGTTGCCCGATTTGCGGGATGACATTGGTGAAAAAAGTAACGAAAAGCCCTGTTTCTGAAAGTAAAGATATCAGCTATTTGCTACGTCCGACGGATACTTATATTGTGGGTGATTACAATACAACAACGCCGATTGATACGGTTTTAACGGATGAAATAAATCTGCCCGGTATTGTGGAATATGACCCAAATTCGTCCGTCAATATTGCCGCAAGGGTGAGCGGGCGGATTGAACGCATGTATGTCAGTTATAAATTTCAACAAATAAATACCAATCAAAAGCTCTTTGATTTGTACAGTCCTGAATTACTGACGGAGCAACAAAATTTCATTTATTTAATCACCAATGATGCGAATAATGCGCCCATAATTAACGCTGCAAAACAGAAATTGCTATTGTATGGCATGACCAAAAATCAAATAGATGCACTGATTTCGACCAAAAAAGCCAACCCCATTTTGTCCATTTATAGCCCCGCACAAGGCATAATTCAAGAAGCTGACAACAATTCTATGCAGAAAACAGGGAATAATGCGGCGAATATGCAAAATCCCCGTATGCGAACAGAGTCATTACCCATAAAAGAAGGTGATTATATCAAAAAAAATGAAGTCGTTTTTAAATTGCTCAATACAAAGCGGGTTTGGGGTGTTTTTAATGTTTTACAAGGCTATAATTCTTTTGTAAAAACAGGTCAAACAATACATTTTTATTCAGAATTGAATGAAAAAAACAATATTGAAGGTCAGATAAATTTTATTGAAACGGCGTTTAATCCCTCCGATAAAACTAATCGGGTTCGAGTATATTTGAATAATAGTACCTTAAAACTGCCCATCGGCACACGGCTTCAAGGGCGTATCAAAACCAAACCGATAAAAGCAATTTGGATTCAAAAACAAGCTTTTGTGAGTTTAGGTGATAAAAAAGTTGCTTTTGTAAGAATGGATAAAGCCTTTAAAGCAAAAGAAATTAAAACAGGTATTGAATTGAATAATTATGTACAAATCTTAGAAGGCATTTCTATCCACGATACCATTGCTGAAAATGCACAATATTTGACGGATAGCGAGAGCTTTATTAAAATAAAATAAGATGAAAGTTTTGAATAAAATCAGTCTATTTTTTCTTGTTTTTTTATTGTTTTCAGCTTGCAACAATAAAGAAGTAGAAGACCATAGCGCACATCAAGCGGCGGCAAATACCTACTACACCTGCTCGATGGACCCACAAGTGAAAGAAGACAAACCGGGGAAATGTCCTATATGTCACATGGAATTGACACCTATGAAAATGGATGAATCTGCTGTCAACGAAATCAGTTTGAGTGACCAACAAATATTGTTGGGCAATATCACCCTGCAAAATATTTCAGAAACCAATAGTCGTGTTGTTGACGCTTTTACGGGTATTTTGAACGCCAATCAAGAGAAAATAAAGTCCATTTCAGCACGCGCTATGGGGCGGATTGAAAAGCTGTATGTCAAGACATTAGGAGATTACATTAAAATAAATCAACCCATATATATTCTTTACAGTGAAGATATTGCGATTGCAAAACAAGATTTGGTTATTGCTTTCAAACAATTGTCCATACCTGGTGATTTTGGAAGAAATGCCCAAAATTTACTTAATTCGGCAAAGCAAAAACTGCAATTTTATGGATTGACAGAGCAACAAATTGAAAGCATCAAAGCCAATAATGATGTCTCTCCTTACACCACTTTTTACAGTTCATACAGCGGTTACATTTCAGAAGTCGTCGGTACTGAGGGGGGGTATATTATGGAAGGTTCGAGCATTATTAAATTAACGGATTTAAGTAAACTTTGGCTTGAGGTTCAAGTAAATATAAATTATGCTAAACGCATATACATTGGGCAAAATGCACAAGTTTCAGTTTTAGATTTTCCCGATAAAACAATCAATACAAGTGTGTCTTTTATCAATCCTGAACTCAATGCCGACACAAGGCTGCTCTTAATTCGTATGGACATTCCAAACTCTAATATGCTCTTAAAACCAGGTATGCAAGCCACCGCCACATTGGTTCAAAACAATATCAAAGGGCTGTTTATTTCCATTGATGCGGTCATTAGAGATGAAAATGCGACCTATATCTGGCTTGAAAAAACACACGGCATTTTTGAAAATATGATGGTTGAAACGGGAATAGAAGTAAACGGCATGGTTGAAATTAAAACTAAAATAGATGAGACAAAAAAAATTGTCGTTACGGGCGCTTATGCCATCAACAGCGAATATAAATTCAGAAAGGGAAACGACCCGATGGCGGGTATGAAAATGTAAGTTAGAGTAAATACAAGGTAGAACAGCTTTTCAAAATAACATTTAAAACAATATTAAACTTTAAAATCAAATCAATAAAATGAAGAAAATACATTTAATAATCGGTTTTTTCCTTGCGATAAATAGCCTTTTAGCACAACATTTAGAGCCACCACCTTTGAGACTTAGTCATCCAGTAAGGCAAGCACCCCCTCAGTATATTGGTAAAAAAGTGGTGTATCACCTCTATGTCACGGATACAATTGTCAATTTTTCTGGGAAATTGCGCAGAGCGATTGCTGTTAATGGTCAAATTCCGATGCCAACCCTCTCTTTTACTGAGGGGGATACCGCAGAAATTTATGTACACAATGGTATCAATGAGGAAACGTCTTTGCATTGGCACGGCATTCTTTTGCCCAATCAATACGATGGTGTACCGTATTTGACGACTGCGCCTATCAAAACGGGTGAAACGCATTTATATACTTTTCCGATTATCCAAAGCGGCACTTATTGGTATCATTCACATTTCAAATTGCAAGAGCAAATCGGCATGTATGGGTCTTTTATCATCTATAAAAAACCCAATGACCCTACGTTTAGAGCAATAGACAAACTGCGTGATTACCCTGTTGTATTAAGCGATTGGACGGATGAAAAACCGTTTCAAGTACATCGAAAATTGCACAATGCCACAGATTGGTATGCCATTCAAAAAGGCGCAACGCAAAGTTTTTCCGAAGCCGTTAAAGAGGGTTATTTGAAGGTGAAACTTAAAAATGAGTGGAAACGCATGACCGCTATGGACGTAAGTGATGTGTTTTACGATAAATTCCTTGTAAATGGCGCAAATCAGAAAGAAGCACCGCAATTTAAAGCAGGTGAAAAAGTGCGTTTGCGGGTCGCTAATGCAGGTTCTTCCTCCTATTTTTGGGTGAAATATGCAGGTGGAAAAATCACAGTTGTCGGCAGCGACGGCGTTGATGTTGAGCCTGTTGAAGTGGACAGATTAATCATTGGTGTCTCTGAAATCTACGATTTGGTTGTAACGATTCCCGAAGACAATACTTCTTATGAGTTTTTATCAACATCAGAAGACCGTACCAAATCCGCTTCGCTGTGGCTCGGCAGTGGCACTAAAAAAGCAGCAGGCGCGATGCCCCGATTGAAGTACTTCGAGGGTATGAAAATGATGAACAGCATGATGAAGATGAATGGTGATTTGGACGATATGGGCATGCGAATGAGCCTCAATCAGATGGATATGAATGTTGTGATGTATCCTGAAATTACAGGTGCTGCTCACCCCCCTGCCCCCAAAGGGGGAGAGAGCGACAAGGGACATGACATGAAAGACATGAAGCACGACATGGATAAAATGTCTCAAAATGATGATAATCGCTACAATGCCAATGCTTTATCTGATATCGTCACGCTGAATTACTCGATGTTGAAATCACCGACAAAGACCACTTTGCCGAAAGATGCGCCTGTGCGCGAACTGAAATTTGAACTGACGGGCAACATGAATCGCTACTTGTGGGCATTAAACAATAGAACCATATCTGAAAGCGATAAAATATTGATTAAGGCGGGTGAAAACGTCCGAATCATCATTTACAACGGCTCGATGATGCGGCATCCGATGCACTTGCACGGGCATTTTTTCCGCGTTTTGAACGGTAAAGGCGACTATGCACCGCTTAAAAATGTCTTGGATATTATGCCGATGGAAACCGATACACTGGAGTTTGCTGCCAATGAAAAAAGCGGTGGCGATTGGTTTTTTCACTGCCATATATTGTACCACATGATGTCGGGTATGGGTCGTATTTTTAGTTATGAAAATTCACCGCCAAACCCTGAATTGCCCGATAAAAAATGGGCAGATAAACAGGTGTATAAAGAGGACAAAGAATACCATTTTATGGCTGGAAATGACTTTGCAACCAACGGAAACGATGGTATGGCGATGCTGCAAAACAAACGTTGGGGTGTCGGAACAGAATGGCGTTTGGGCTATCACGATAAGCACGGTTACGAAGTTGAAACGCATATTGGTCGCTATATCGGCAAAATGCAGTGGTTGATGCCATTTATCGGCTTCGATTGGCGGTATCGGAAATTGGGTATTGACGAGCATGAAACAAATCTTTTCGGACGCACCAATACCAAAGACAATCGGCGACTTTTCAGCGTCGGTGTAGATTATACGTTGCCGATGTTGGTCAATTTTCAAGCAGAAATCTATCACGATGGCAATATCCGTTTGCAAATGGTACGTGAAGATATACCGATTTCTAAGCGTTTACGTGGCAGTTTTATGTTCAATTCCGATAAAGAATACATGGTCGGCACACGCTATATTTTCACAAAATATATATCTGCTGCGGCACATTATGACAGTGATATGGGTTTTGGGATTGGTTTGACGATGAATTATTGATGAGAGGATACCCCTCAGTATAAATAGGCTTTTTTATGCACAAATGCTTGACTATTTCCTTGATAGTCAAGCATTTGTATCATTTATTCTCCGTAGGCATTTTAAATCAATTGCTTTCAGCAAATGATTTAAGACCTGTAAAAAAACCTTGAATTCCTTTATTATACTGCTTACGTATCATCAAGCGGTCAAGTATTTTACCAAATAAACCAAATTTGATTTTATAAGCCATTACTTGCCTAACTTTAGTCTCATTGCCATATTGCTCAACCGTATAGGTGTATTTTAAGGATTGTACGGGAAAAGAACAAGCGGTTAATTCATAAGTTAATGATTCATTTGGTTTAAAATCAGTGACTTTTTCTTCAAACCAATTTTTCCCGTCTTTCATATCTACTTTTCTTTTAGCACCGAAACCACTTTTCATTTGAGAAAGTGATGTTGATTTTTTTACATTCGGGTCTAATTTTTCAAGCCCTTCCATTTCAGCAAGAGATTGAAATATTTTTTCAATCGGTGCGTTGATTGTTATTTCATTGTTTAATATTGTCATTTTAACAAAGGTTTAGATTATTTAAATGAATGTAAAGCAATTTTATTTCCCTCTGTGTCTAATAAATGAGCCATAAAGCCATTACTGCCAATAGCCGTTTTAGGTAATAAAATTTTTCCGCCCGCTTGTTCTACTCTAGAAAGTGGTGTTGTCAAATCATCGCCACCATTCAAATAAACTAATGCACCTTTTGTCGAAGGCTCAAATCCTTCTCCTTGCACAATACCACCACCTATACCACCATTTTGCATATCAAAAGGAAGCATTCCGTACTTAAATACAGGGTGAGGCATTATTTGAATTTCAACGCCAAAAAGCGTTTCATAAAATTTTTTTGCCCTCTCGAAATCAGTTACAGGGATTTCGAACCAGTTAATTGAATTTGTCATTTTACTATTGTTTTAATTACTTGCAAATTGCAAGTTCAAATATACATACAACTACTTTTATTTTGCAAGTAATTGAAAATATTTTTATGTTTGCAGCATGAAAAAAATTAAAAGACGCTCAGATTGCCCTATCAACTTCGCTTTAGAAATATTTGGCGATAAATGGACTTTTTTAATCGTCAGAGATATGATGTTTAAAGGCAAACATTATTATGGTGAGTTTTTGCAATCGGAAGAAAAAATTGCGACCAATATATTAGCCGACAGATTGGCATTGTTAGAAGAAGCGGGTATCGTTAATAAAACTGTTGACCCTGCACATGGCTCAAAGTTTATTTATAAATTGACTCCAAAAGGCATTGATTTATTGCCATTATTGGTAGAAACCATTTTGTGGAGTGCCAAACATGATGAAGATTCTGCCGTTGATAAAGCTTTTGTAAATCGTGCCAATGCGGATAAGGAAGGGTTGATAGCGGGAATTTATAGTCAATTAAATCCTTGAATCCCCCCTCTGAAACTGTTTTAAAACCAAAATGTACGATGTTTGATGTACGATGTTTGATGTTTGATGCTATTTTTGGGGTGGTCAACACTTACAACGTACATCGTACACCTAACATCGTACATATTTAAATAGCTTCAAGGTTTTAAAACAGTTACTCAGTATTTAATCCATAAAATACGTGAGTTCGCCCATTTTTTAGTTATAAATATTTCAATTGAAGCAAATTGCAGCTTAAAATAAATCTATAATGATAAAAATGAAAGCTGCCATTCGCACCCAATACGGCGCCCCCTCAGTATTAAGCGTAAAAGAAGTAGAAAAACCTACGCCCAAAGACAATGAAATATTGGTAAAAGTGCACGCCACGACCATCAACAGAACCGATACGGGTGTTCTCTTGGGTGCGCCTTTTGTTTTCCGCTTTTTTACGGGTTTGTTTAAACCCCGATACCAAACCACAGGGACAGATTTTGCAGGACGTGTAGAAAGCGTTGGCAAAAACGTGACGGATTTCAAAGTAGGAGACCGCGTTTGGGGGTTTAAAGACCACGGTTTGCCAACTCATGCCGAATATGCAGCCGTGTCAACGGATATGCCAATCTTGAAAATCCCTATGGATTGGGACTATCAACACATCGTGGCGTGTGCCGAAGGCGCGCATTATGCTCGCAATTTTATCAATAAAGTTAATTTAAAAGCAGGACAAAAAGCCGTCGTTTATGGCGCAACAGGTGCAATTGGCTCTGCACTCGTTCAAATTTTAAAGCATTTTGGGTTATATGTAACGGCTGTATGTGCAACACCGCATCTGGAATTGGTCAAATCTTTGGGTGCGGATAAAGTTAGAGATTATTTAAAAGAAGACTTTACAAAAGATGACATTCAATACGAATATGTTTTTGATGCCGTCGGTAAAAGTTCCTTTGGCGTTTGCAAACCTTTATTGTTGCCCAAAGGCATTTATATTTCATCTGAATTGGGTCCCCACAATGAAAACCTATATTTGCCCTTGATTACACCGCTTTTAGGTGGTAAAAAAGTCATTTTCCCTATGCCGCTTGATATTAAAGCAAGTCTTGAATTTATGAATCATCTTGTTGAAATCGGTCATTTCAAGCCCGTTATTGACCGTGTTTACCCTCTTGATGACATTGCAGAAGCATTTAGATATGTTTTGACGGGGCAGAAGATTGGGAATGTGATAATCGCGATGGATTGAGCACCCCCTCCCGATTGTCTCGGGATGTTCCATCAGTATAAATGCCTAATTTTTGAGCAAACGGGCTAAAAATCTTATTTTACAAGACTTTTAGCCCATTTTTTAATTCTATAAGTGCCAGAGCGGAAAGTAATGCGCCTAAACCATCAACTAAAAAGAGTTTCTTCGGACTTAATTTTAGCATATTGAATTTTATAGAAATGTACCAAATCTTTCAAAATGGCAAGTGTAGCCATTGGGCTGCCTTACAAGATAGTCTTGATGCTCTGGCTCTGCGGGCCAAAAAGGTGCAAAAGGCTCTAAGGTTGTCACGACATCCCCTTCCCATCTTTTAGATTCATTGACAATTTTAATGACTTCTTCGGCGATGGCTCTCTCTTCTTCATTTTGAATAAAAATAGCAGAACGATAACTCGAACCTCTATCGTTGCCTTGTCTGTCCATCGTCGTTGGATTGTGAATGCGATAGAAATAATCTAAGATTTCTCTGAAATTGGTTTGCTCAGGGTTGTAGGTTAATTCAACGCTTTCAGAGTGGCCTGGGTGATTTCTATAAGTCGGACTGTCGTTTTGGCCACCTTGATAGCCCACTTCGGTATTGACAATGCCTTTTCTATTTCTGAACAAGTCTTCCATGCCCCAAAAACAGCCACCTGCGATATACGCTTTCTTTAAATTTTCCATTTTATTGATTTTAATTATCTGACACAAATTACACCAATTACACGAATGATTTTTAATCAATTTTAGGGTATAGAATAAAAATGATAGTAAAACTTCAACTTTAATTCGTGTAATTTGTGAAATTCGTGTCTGACCTAAGTTTTTACGATTTTTTATTATTAGATTTTAATTGCAAACATAAGTCGTGTAAATACTGAGGGGTATCGAATTACGAACTACAACTCAACATACTACACCCTACTTTGTGTTCCGCCCATTCTGGTCTTTTGGCAAACCATTTTTCCATATTGGGTTGCTCATCATAAGGTTTTTTGAGCAGCGTGTAAAGTTCGTTTATTAAATTATAATCCCCATTATCCGCATCGTCTATGGCTAATTGTGCCATATAATTTCGCAATACATATTTAGGATTGACAGCATCCATTTCTTGTTTTCTTTTTTTATTTTCAGTTTTTTTCAATGCTTCTGCATAGTTCGCCAGCCATTCTTTCCAGAGTTTTTCATAAATATCAAAGTTATCAACATAAGAAAAAAGCTTTAAGTTGCGGATAAATGCTTCTGGCTCATGGACATCAAAATCCGATAATTTTCTAAAAAACAGCGTCATATCCATTTCACTCATTTCAAGATTCTTTTTTAAAGTATCTATCAAAACCGATAAATCAGTGTTGTGTCCTGTCAAGCCTATTTTTGCAAGCATCATGTCATAATGTTTTGTCTTATATTGTTTTCCGAGATTATTCAAAATGTCTTCCAACGGTTTTGCCTCATTGACAAGCGGAAACAGGGCATTGGCTAATTGATAAATATTCCAAAAAGCAATAGGTGCTTGATTGCCAAAACGATAGCGTTTCTGACGGGCATCGGTGGTGTTAGGTGTCCAATTCGGGTCGTAATTTTCTAACCAACCATACGGACCATAGTCAATAGTTAAACCGAGTATGGACATATTATCTGTATTCATAACGCCATGCACAAAACCGACGCGTTCCCAATGCACTATCATTTCTGTGGTTTTATCAGCAACTTCTTGCAAAAAAGTGATATAAGTGTCTTTATTCGGTGCGCCTAAATGAGGAAAAAAGTGATGTATCGTGTAGTCCGTTAATTTTTTCAAATGCTCAAATTCCTGCTTCGAAGTTAAAATTTGAAAATTGCCAAAACGAATAAAACACGGTGCCACACGCGTAACAATCGCCCCTTTTTCATAAGCACTGTTGCCATTGTACAACACATCTCTCAATACTTTATCGCCACTTAAAGCCAAACTCAATGCCCTTGTCGTCGGAACGCCTAAGTGGTGCATGGCTTCGCTGCACAAATACTCCCTTACAGAAGACCGCAAAACGGCTAAACCATCTGCCGTACGAGAATAAGGCGTAAGCCCAGCCCCTTTCAATTGCACAGCCCATTGTTGATTGTTGTAATTGACTTCAAACAGATTAATGGCTCTGCCGTCGCCTAATTGCCCTGCCCAACTGCCAAACTGGTGTCCACCATAACACATCGCATAAGGCTCAGTGCCTTCATACACTTTGTTGCCAGAGAAAATTTTTAAAAAGTCATCGGTATTTACCGCTTCTTTTTCAATACCGACGGTGTTCATCATTTCTTCTGAAAAGTGAACGATAGAAGGGTTGGCGCAGGGCGTAGGAGTGGCATCAGAAAAACAGGCGTTTTTTACTTGCCTTACATAGTTTTCCTTAACAGCGTCTGAGGGCAATTCCTTATTAAAGGTGTCTTTTATATTAAGCTTCATCTTATTTTGTTTTTAACATCTCTTCACAGCCCTAATACACATAAAAGCAGGGAATTCATTCAACTCTTTAAAGTGTTTAGGGTCATATTCTTGAAATTCCGCTACGGGTTTGGGTTCAACGAGTTTATCAATATAAAAACCATTGTCCGTTAGCGGCGTGATACATTCAACAAGCGGTCGTCTGTAACTGTTCACTTCTATCGGTTTGCCAAAGCCATTCCACGTGCATTTGACGGGTTCAACTTCAAAATATTTCGTTGATTTGAAATAGCCAAATTCAAAAAAAGGATGCTCAGTAGATAGTATTAGCAGCCCTTTTGGCTTCAAAACCCTATAAAACTCCTTGATTGTTGCCGTCCAATCTGGAATATAGTGCATCGCTAAGGCACAAAGCACGATGTCAAAAGATTCATTTTCGAGCATGTCAAGCGGGTCGCTAAAATCGTGTACGAAAAAAGTACCGACCCCTTTATTGCGTTCTTTTGCCAATTCAATCATGCGTGGGCTGATGTCAAATCCTGTTATGTCTGCTCCTTGTGCAAGTAGTATTTCAGCATATTTCCCGGGTCCACAAGCGGCATCAAGCACGGATTCCCCTTGTACGTCGGGCATTAAAGCCAATGTGTTGGGTCTGTCATAAAACGCGTTGTGGGGTTTGACATCTATCTTGGCGTTGTAGCTGTCTGCCATTTCTTCGTAGGCACTTATTATTTTTTCTTTCATTCTTTTTTTTACATTTTTCAAAATAAAAACAGCCAAATATCGTAGAATTATGGCATTTTTTCCAAAGCTGCCACATCATTTCTTTTTAGCAAAGCTACGTTTTAAGCGTCTTGCAATACTTCAAAAAAAGGTGTTGATTAAATTTTAAGAAAGTATTTCTTAATTAATAACGCTCTAACAAAACCTTTTTAAAAAAGAGTTGTTTCGAAAACAAAACTTAATCATGTTAAAAAAATTTACATCTTCGGATAAGATATTAATGGCTTCGGCATTTCTTTCTCTTATCTATGCAGAAACCTCATGGTTCATGGGAGAAAGAGAATCTGCTATTTTCGTTGGTCTTTGGGTTCCATCAATTTTGGGATTCGCCATTTTTTTAAAACTCGTAATGAACAATAAAAATGACTAATCTACTACCATTTTTCGCCGGACTAATCTCTATTTTGTTTGGAATAGGATTTCATTTGGGATTGCAGGAATTCAAGAAATTAGGACGAGAAGAGAAATAATCTACTCAGTCGAGAGTAATTAAAAATACCATTTTTTTTAGATACAGTAGAATAAAAAAATAAGTAACGCTCTACCGGTAAAGAAAAAAATGAGAGACTCTCCAATACGGACATCTTTTAAACGATAAACCCTTTACTATCTCATTGATAGTAAAGAGTTTGTCGTTTTTAGATCCCCTCAGTATAAATACTCTATTATTCATCCTGTACCAAACCATCAATCATACCATTAAAAATAAAATAATGAAAGGGCAAAACGCTGTACCAATACAGCCGCCCCCACAATCCATGTGGGCGAAAAGTAGCTGTTTGTCGTAGGCAAAAAGCGTCATTCCTTTTCACAATTTTAAACTCCAACCACGCCTCACCTGGCACTTTCATTTCGGCAAAAAGGAGCAGTCGTTTATTCGGTCTGTCCGCTAATACCACACGCCAAAAATCGAGGGCATCGCCTGTTCTCAGTTCTGTTGGGCTGCGTCTGCCACGTCTCAAACCGACACCGCCGACGAACTTGTCCATAACGCCTCTTATTTTCCAAAGCCAGTTGCCGTAGTACCAACCTTTGTTGCCACCAATGCCCCAGATTTTGTCCAAAACAGACTCAATATCTGCATCGTTGAGGTCACGCCATTTGGTATCTTTCAAGCAACCATATTGGGGCGCGTCTATTTTTTCCATCCAATTTTCAGATGCACCTGATGCAGAAAAAGCATCTTTCCAACTGCTGATAACGGTATTTTTTTCAATGCGGTCAAAGGCAATTTGAACGGACTCTTTATACGTTAAAAGATTGATATTCAATTTTTTAGCTAAATCGTTGGGACGACAAACGACATTTATTTTCATGCTGTTCACCAAATTCACAGCCAATGAATAAGATGTTGAAGTAATGAAATAGAGCCAATACGATGACAAGCGAGGAGTCATCACAGGCAGCGTAAAAATCCATCTTTTGAGCTTACGTACTTCCGCAAATTGCAGCAACATTTGTCGATAACTCATCACTTCTGGACCGCCAATATCGTATGTTTTATGATACGTTTCAGGCTGCAACATCACCTTTGAAAGAAACTGCACTACATTCCGAACACCGATGGGTTGACAAAGCGTATTGAGCCATTTGGGGGTTATCATTACAGGCAATTTTTCAACAATATCCCTTATAATTTCAAAAGAAGCACTGCCCGAACCCACAATAATGCCTGCCCGCAAAGTGGTTAAAGGTACAGACGACCCCCTCAGTATTTCCTCCACATTGAGCCGCGATGCAAGGTGTTTAGAGAGTTCCGTTTCGTTGACAATGCCACTCAAATAAATGATTTGTTGACATTGCGTTGAGGCGATGAGTTCGGTAAAATTTTGGGCAGCCAGTGTCTCCATTTCCGAAAAATCACCGTCCGCACTCATCGAATGGATTAAGAAAAAAGCGACATCAATGGCTTTTGGTAATTGTGTATTGAGCGGTTGCAGAAAATCAATTTCGTGAATTTCAATTTGCGGGTGCGTGTGTTCCTCCTCAAAACGCCGTCTGTTGCGGACGCAACAATGCAGATAATGCCCCGCTTCAAGCAATATTGGAATAAGCCTTTGACCAATATAACCGTTTGCACCTGTAATTAAAATATTCATTATCAATAGTTTATGAATTGTTTTTAACAAACAACATATTTTAGTAGAATTGGTTTAGGCTTTTCAAACAGAAATAAGAATCGTCTTGATTTTCGTTATTGCAAAATTTATGATGTTCGGATATTTCGCATTAGCCTCCCCTCCCCGAAGTATCGGAATTTCGCCTCTGGCTCAAAAGTATTTTTAGTATTTGAATTCAATTTTATCATAAATTTCCCTTGATTCATGCCTAAATATTACAATTTGTCAAAAAAAATGCGTAACTTGTAGCATTAAGAAACCAGAACTACTAATAAAAGTAGTTTTATAAATTAACAAAAATATATAATATATGACTATTCAGTTCAATACAGACAACAACATCAACGGAAGAGAAACATTTGAAGCCAAATGCTCAACCATCATTACCGAAGGACTCAGTCGGTTTACGGCACAAATAACACGCGTTGAAGTGCATCTTTCAGACGAAGACAGTGGAAAAAAAGGCGTAAACGATAAACGCTGCAAATTGGAAACACGCCTTGCGGGTTTGCATCCTATGCTCGTTTCACATGATGCAGATGATTTTGAGGCCGCCGTGAAAGGAGCGGTTCAGAAGATGAAAACGTCTATAGATTCAAAAATTGGACAATTGAAAAGTCATTAATTTTATTAAGATATCACTAAGCCAAAGAAAGAGAGGGGGCGCAATTTACGAATTGCACCCCCTCAGTATTTTTGACAAAAAAGACCTATTTTTTCATTATCTCAAATCCAAGTCCTTCAGTTTCGGTGCTTTTATCCATGCCGTTGTAACAACTACCATTGTCATTACACCTCCAAAAACGACCGCAGGAATTAATCCCATCAATCGTGCAGTAGCCCCAGACTCAAACGCCCCTAATTCGTTGGAAGAACCAATAAACAGACTGTTAACAGCCGAAACACGACCACGCATTTCATCAGGTGTAAACAGCGAAACAATAGTGCCCCGAATGACCATACTCACATTATCGAAGAAGCCCGTTCCTGCCAACATGACGAGTGAAAACACGAAATTATGTGAAAAAGCAAACAAAATGGTACAAATACCAAAGCCTCCTACTGAAATCAAGAGTTTTTTACCCGCATTTTTTAGCGGAGGATTGAACGCCAAATAAACCGACATCACCAATGCACCCGCCGCAGGTGCTGCCCGCAACATCCCGAATCCTTCGGGCCCCACCTCTAAAATATCTTTAGCAAAAGCGGGTAACAACGCCACTGCCCCACCGAACAAAACCGCAAACATATCGAGTGCCAAAGCACCATATAAAACTTGATTGTTTTTGACAAATACCAATCCAACACGCACGCTGTCAATGAAACCTTCTCTTTGAGGTTTGATGCCTTCTATCGCTATTCTGGCTTTAAAACGGCTTTTAATCGTCGCAATTAAGCCAAAACCCACAACTGCCAAAACAACAACAATGGCATAAGACGACCATGCGCTGTGGTGCAATCCACACAACAAACCACCTACCGCTGGCCCACCTACGGAAGCAATGTGCCAACTCATGGTTGACCAAGTTGCTGAATTGGCGTACAACTCTGGCGGTACAAGTTGTGCAGCAAAAGCGGATTGTGCGGGACCCAAAAAGCCACGTACAAAACCTGTTGCACCAATAAGCACAAAAATGGGCATAATACTTACCGTATCAATGAAATACGCCCATGAACTACTGAACATATATAGCCCCAAAGCACAAAGAGAATAAAAGAATATACACGCCAAAATGATTTTTCGACGGTCAAAAATATCGGCAACATAACCACCTATAAGAGTGACAATGAGGAAAGGAATAAACTCCGCCAAACCTATCAAACCGAGCGAAAGGGCATCTTTGGTGTGCTCATATATTTGCCAACCCACAGACGTACCCAGAATGTTTATGCCAAAAGTGACACACGTTCTGCCAAATAAGTAGAAGCGGAAATCACGGATTTTAAGTGCCTCATGAGGCGAGGACTTTTGCGAAAGACTCATTGGGTAAGGATGAATGATAAATGATGAATGATGAATTTATTAAGCGTTAATTTATCATGCTTTTAAATTCAGAATGGTCGATTTTACACCACTCGTTTTACTTATTGTTGGATTTTAGTCCGCAAAGGTAGTTTTTCATTTATGTAGAGACGTAATTTTTTGAGAATCTTACAAAATAGAGACCAGATTTTGTGTCTAAAAAAAAAAATGAACTACCATATTATATGTCTCTACTTGAACCGTTTTTTTAACTTTGCCAAAAATAACAATTAATAGAGTTGTCTAAATTTATGAGTAAGAAAAACATTGCGCTTGTCACAGGCGGTTATACAAGTGAATATGTCATTTCAGTAGCTTCCGCAAAAGTGGCTGAAAAGTGCATTGACGCATCAAAATACAACGTTTATAAAATCGTCATTGACCGCCAAAAATGGGCGCATGAAACAGCCGATGGTCAAGAGATTTTGGTTGACCGTTCTGATTTTACATTGACAATCAATGAACAACACATTATATTTGATGCTGCTTTGATGATTATTCATGGCGTGCCAGGCGAGGATGGTAAATTACTCGGCTATTTTGACATGCTCGGTTTACCCTATACCAGTTGCGATGCAGCCACTTCTGCATTGACAATGAATAAGCGTTTTACGGTTGCAGTTGCACATTTTGGCGGTATTAAAACGGCAAAATCGCTGCATATTTTCAAATCGCACCCCTTAAGTATAGAAGCCATTTTAAGCGATTTGACATTGCCTGTTTTTGTGAAACCCAATAGCGGTGGCTCATCTATTGGCATGAGTCGGGTCGAAAAAGCAGAAGATTTGACAGCAGCCTTAGAAAAAGGATTTAAAGAAGACGATCAATTATTGATCGAACAATTCATAAAAGGACGTGAGTTTACAGTGGGCGTTATGCGGACTCGCGGCGAAATCGTTATTTTCCCAATTGTTGAAATCAGAACTAAAAAAGACTTTTTTGATTTTGAAGCAAAATATCAAGGCGCAAGTGAGGAACTCATTCCTGCCCCAATTGATGAAAATCAAGCTAATATACTGAGGGGGGCTGCCAGCAAAGTCTATCAGATTTTGAACTGTCGCGGCATCGTCCGCATTGATTTTATATGGAATGAAGACGATGACCACCCTTATATGCTTGAAGTCAATACCGTTCCTGGGCAAACGGATGCGAGTCTTGTACCGCAAATGGTCAGAGAATATGGTTGGACAATGACAGAGTTTTATTCAAGACAATTAGAAGAAATAATTTAATTCGTATAACGAATAACAAATCAACGAAATGGCAAACAGTTTTTTTGAAAACATCAAAGAGAAGACAAAAACCTTTGGACGCGAGGTCTGGTATTTTATATCAAGTAAAACCTTTCTGATCAATTTTGCAAAGATGATGGGCATTGTTGCAGGACTCCTTTTTTTGACAATTTGGGGCGTAAAATGCTTTTCTCGACATGGAAAATCGACAAAAGTAGGCAACTATGAGAATCGAAATGTCAAAGAAGTCATCCGCGAGGCAGAGGACAATGGCTTTGAAATAGTCGTAACGGATACACTTTATAAAGAAGGTTTTCCAGCAGATTTGGTTATTGACCAAAACCCAACGGCTAATTCATTGGTCAAGTTAGGGCGAACGATTTATTTGAAAATCACCAAAGCGGCTGGCGACCTCGTCCAATTACCAGACATTGCAGGACGTGATGAAATCAATTTTTATATCCGAAACCTTGAAATGTTGGGCGTTAAAGCGGGTAGAATTGATACCATTTTAGATGCTAATTTGATAGATGGAACGATAACACAAGTTCTTGTTCGTGGACGTGATGTTACTTCGATATTGGGCGGCGTGCCAGGTGTGAAAGTGCCGCAAGGTTCTTCTGTTGATTTTGTTATTTCAAAAAAGGAGTCTGATGAAGCGGAAGTACCCAATTTGATAGGACAAACGGTAGATGAAGGTACTTTTTTACTTGATGACAAACGTTTAATATTAGGTACAATAACGTCAGATGGCACAGTGACCAACCAAAATACTGCAAAAATAACCAAAACAGACCCTCCTGCGGGTACGACTTTGAAAAAAGGTTCAGTTGTCAATATCTTTACAACAGAAGGCAATTAAGTGAAAAGTTGTAAGTGAAAAGTGAAAAAAGCCGCGCGAGTTTAAACTTGTGCGGCTTTTTTCACTTCCCACTTTTCACTTTACACTTAAAATGTGGTGTTAATTTTTCAATCAAATACTGAGGGGGTGGTACCGTTTGCCCCGTTTTCATATCTACAAAACAGAGTTTTACAGAACCACCGTTGACAAGTTTTTTCTTTTCGTTAAAAATCTCCATGTGGAATGTAATGGTTGTTTCAGGCAGTTGCCGCAAAGTCGTCCTAATCGTCAACAATTCATCGTACAAGGCAGGACGGACAAAACGCATTTGTAGGCTCATCACAGGCATCATAACTTGATAAGTGGCTTCCATTTCCTTGTAGGACAAGCCTACTGAACGTATCATTTCGGCACGTCCTACCTCGTAGTATTGCGCATAATTGCCATAATAAAGATAGCCCATTTGGTCAGTTTCGCCGTAACGGACACGGACTTGTGTATCGTGTGAAAACATAATGTAATGGTGAATATTTAATGGTGAATGGCTGGCAAAGGTAAAAAAGAAACGCTCCGTCGTGATAGACAACGGAGCGTTTACTTTTTTAAGTTATTAAAATTGAGTTTTTTTTGTTTTTAGTCAGAACGTCTTTCACTTTTCAGCTCTTTGTACTTGACGAGTTGTCTTTTTAACGCGACAATCGCTTTATCAAAAGCAGCTTCAAATGTCTTACTCGTTTCTTTGATAAAAATCACCCCATTGGGTAATTGAAGTTTGATTTCCGCGATTTTGTCTCGTACCTGTCCAGAGTTTTCAAGTTTGAGAATGACTCGAGCTTCGATAATACGGTCGAAAAAATGCTCTAATTTTTGGATTTTGGCATCAATAGTTGCCAGCAATTTAACATCAGCAGAGAAGTGAATAGCTTCAGTTTGAACTCTCATATTAAGCCTCGGTTTAAGTGGTTAAAGAAATAATTTTGATAAGAACTTACGGTTTGATAACCCTTGCGGATTAATTAAATGCAATATAGGAAGATTTTTTAAACTGACAAATTAAATTTGTATTATTTTTTATTAACAATACATACATGCTTTGTCATACAAAAAACCAAAATAATATTTTTCAAAATACCAAAACAGGCATCTTTTATAACGATATGACTTTCAATCTTTTAGCAAATGATTACCTTATAAAGGACGAATTTACCAACTTTTTATTTTGTAAAAATAAAAGATTAAGAAATTAATGTGACGGGCAATTATGTGTCTTTTCCACTTTTGGGATGTGCCTGCTCATATACTTTTTTCAATTTTTCAACAGAATTGTGCGTATATATCTGCGTTGCCGACAAACTGGCATGACCTAACAATTCTTTTATGGCATTGAGGTCTGCCCCATTTTCAGAAAGATGTGTCGCAAAGGAATGTCGTAAAACGTGCGGGCTGCGTTTGTCCTGCGAAGTCACAAACGACAATTGCTTCTTGACTATTTGATAAACGGCACTATCCGCCAAAGGGTCTCCTTTCTTCGTCAAAAAAAGGTCATGTTTGATATTGGCGGGAAAAGTCTGCGCGCGCATTTCAAGATACCCCCTCAGTATATCGCCTAAATTTTTGCCAAAAGGTATCAAGCGTTCCTTGTTGCCTTTGCCCAACACCTTTACTCGATAAGAGCCAAAATCAATATCAGACACCTTCATATTCACCAATTCAGAGCGTCGCATACCTGTATTGTACAACAATTCGAGGATAGCACGGTCGCGGACACCCACAAAGCCACTGCCCCACTCCATTTGGTCGAACAATAGTTCAAGGTTGCGCTCAGGCACAGTTGTCGGCAAACGTTTCGACATCTTGGGCGCGACGACTTTAGCCATCGGATTGGCGACAATATGCTGCCGTTTTTGTAGGAAATTGAAATAGGTCTTTAAACAGGAGAGTTTGCGGTTAACGCTGCGGGCAGAGACTTCGTGTTGCATCATGTCCACTATCCATGCCCTTATATGAGTATGCCTCACTTCCGTTACGGAAGTGAGGCTATACGTATCAAGGAAGGTTATAAATTGATTCATGTCAATTTGATAACCTATGTTTGTATTTTTGGAAAGACGTTTTTCAGACGATATGTACTGAAAAAACTGTTCGGTGTATAAACTCAAAACGATGAATTAAAGATGATTGAAGATTGATTATTCGCAAATATAAACATATTGTAGCAAAATAAACAAAAATCAACCCACTAAAATCAGTCGTGGTGATTACCGTATTTTTCCTCTTTGTAGATGGCTTTCAAAACTTCTGCACGGCGCTCAACGCTGGGCTTCGTGAAGTCTTTACGACGGCGCAACTGCTTAAGTGTGCCTGAACGTTCGAATTTGCGTTTGTATTTTTTCAACGCCTTGTCTATGCTTTCGCTTTCTCTTACATCAATAATGAGCATGGTGAAATACCTCTTATTTTAATTTTATGATTGACAATTTATTTTAGGGCGCAAATGTAACCCTTCTTACTGAACTATTCAAAGTTTTTCAAAAGAAAAAGAAATTACTTTGCAAAAAACGCTGACCATCTTTCGACAATCAGCGTTTTTTCAAGGAGTTACCCCCTCAGTATTTAAACAGTATTTTAACGTCTACGGCGGTTTTGAAACCAAACACGTTCCACAACTTCCACTTGCTCAACAGCAAAAGGATGTTCTTTAACAACAGGAATCGCTTTCGTAATCAACCGATTGATGTCGCTTAAAAAAGATTTTTCCTCGCTGTCGCAAAACGACATTGCTACGCCACTTGCTCCTGCACGACCTGTACGACCAATCCGATGCACATACGTTTCAGGAATATTAGGCAATTCATAGTTGATAACAAGGTTCAAATCGTCCACATCAATACCTCGTGCGGCAATATCTGTTGCCACTAAAACGCGGGTTTGCTTCGATTTAAAATTGCTCAATGCTCTTTGACGAGCATTTTGCGACTTGTTGCCATGAATGGCTTCTGCACTGATACGCGACTGATTCAAGAACTTCGTCACACGGTCTGCACCGTGTTTAGTACGTGTGAAAACAAGAGCTGTTTCCGCATCTGTATTTCTCAAAACGTGGCGTAAAAGGGCTTGTTTGTCGCTTTTTCCTACAAAAAAGACTGATTGTTCAATCTTTTCAACCGTTGTTGATGGCGGTGTCACCTCTACTTTTACGGGGTTTTTAAGAATCGTATTAGCGAGTTTTTGAATTTCGGGCGGCATCGTTGCAGAGAAAAACAGGGTTTGTTTTTGCGCCGGCAACTTAGCGACGATTTTGCGAACGTCCATAATAAAGCCCATGTCTAACATTCTATCCGCTTCATCAAGAATAAAAAGTGAAATGTCTTGAAAGCTAATCAAACGTTGATTGAACAAGTCCATCAAACGCCCAGGCGTCGCAATCACGATGTCCACACCACGACGCAAAGATTCTACTTGACCATGTTGAGAAACACCACCAAAAACAACACAGTGGCGCAAATTTGTGTATTTGCCATAAGCGGCAAAACTTTCGTTGATTTGGATTGCCAACTCACGCGTTGGCGTTAGGATTAAGGCTTTGACTTTGCGCGGTGCGCGTGGGTCTTTGTTTTTTTCGGCATCTAAAATTTGCAAAGTTGGAATGGCAAATGCAGCCGTTTTACCCGTGCCTGTCTGAGCGCAGCCGAGTAAATCTTTTCTATCTAAAACAATAGGAATCGCTTGTTCCTGAATTGGCGTGGGTTTTTCATACCCCTCAGTACGCAGAGCCTTCAGGATGGGCTCAATGATTTTTAAATCTGAAAATAACATTAAAAAAATTTAGTTGAAGGCTGGCTAAAACGCTTTGGTAGGTTGAATCAGTCTTCCATTGATTGAAAAAGCTATGTGTATTGAGGTTCTGCATAGTCATGGAAAACTATCAATCACACATTATTATTATACTCACAATTCTTTGGGTAGTTACAAACTCTCTCTTTTGACAATTTTTCGGGTTCGTATGCGGCTCAAAGTTTTACCTTTGCGACCAAAAAACGAGTTAACGATGCAAAGATACACTATTTTAGTTATTGGCGGCGGTCCAATTGGTTTAGCGTGCGGTTTAGCGGCAAAAAAGGCTGGTTTGAGCTATATTATTGTCGAAAAAGGCACTTTAGTTAATTCTCTTTACAATTATCCCGCCAATATGACTTTTTTTTCGACCTCTGACCGTCTCGAAATTGGCGATGTGCCGTTTGTTTCTAATAATGTGAAGCCGACACGCAGCGAATCGCTTGAATATTATAGGCGTGTCGCAGAGTCAAAACAGTTAAACATTCATCTCTTTGAAGAAGTTCTCGACGTTCAAAAAGTTGACGCGAATATTACCAAGGACATTCCTGACATGGCGAGAGACCATACTGCTGTTGTAAAAAACGATTTAGTCATCGAAAGGAGTGAAAATACTGTTGAGGTACGAAATCCCGATACTTTCGGGAATGGGGGGTATTTTGTTAAAACTTCAAAGACAATGTATCAAGCGGACAACATCATCCTCGCAACGGGTTTCTACGATATTCCCAACAAACTCAATATCCCAGGAGAAGACTTGCCAAAAGTGACACATTATTATAAAGAGCCACATTTTTATTACAAGCAGAAAGTCGTGGTTATTGGTGCAAATAACTCGTCGTCAGATGCCGCTTTGGAAACTTTCCGCAAAGGTTCTGAGGTTACAATGGTCATTCGAGGCAAAGAGGTTGGGCATCGGGTCAAATATTGGGCGCGACCCGATATTGTAAACCGCATTACTGAGGGGTCTATAAAAGCCTATTTTGAATCACATTTAACTGAAATTCGACCTAATGAAGTGGATATTCAAACACCTGATGGCTTAATAACGATACCAAATGACTACGTGATTGCCGCAACTGGCTATCAACCCAACTTTCCTTTTTTGAAAAAAATAGGCATTCATTTGTCTGATGATGAGAAGTTGTATCCTGATTATGACAAGGAAACGCAATTGTCAAATATGCCTAATATTTATCTGGCTGGCGTTGTGTGTGGTGGCATGGATACACATGTTTGGTTTATTGAAAATTCAAGGATTCATGCTGAAACGATTATTTCACAGATTAAGCAGTCACTATAAATCGTTATTAATCAGCTTTTTATAAAGTTTTACTAAATTTTATAAATTTAGTAAAACGCAATACCCCCCTCAGTAAAAAACGGTCGGAGAACTTCAAAGTTTCCCGACCGTTGCGTCAAAGTTTTACTCTTTATTGTACAAATAAACCGACTCTCGGTATTTAACACTGGGTTTAGGGACTAAAAGGGCAGCAAGGGGCAATGTCAATCCAGCAATAGCCCAACCTGTGCCTTTTTTGCTGCGTTCGGCGCAACCGACTTCACTTTCATTACAGGCGTAAGAGAATCCTTTTATCAACAAACCCGCACCTACCACAAACAAACCCGCTTTCAATAATGCCAAATTGTGTCCTTTTTTTAACATTATCAGACTTTTAGGGTCTGATTTGACCAAGGGCAACAAATTCGCGTACTTGAATTTTTGTGGTCCCATATCACCAGATTGGAAATAGAAGTCTTTTTTATGAACAATCTGTCCGCCTATTGGCACAAAGACATCACCAACAGGCATAATTGATTGATTGACAACGTGCGGCTTAAGTATTGAATACACCTTAATTCTGCGGGGGTCTTCGAGCTTATACCACATCTCTCGACCGCTAAAAAGGGTTGGCGAAGTCATTTTTTTGTAGTAGCCTTCGCGGATTTGATAGTCATTAACGTCTCTTAAATTGTACTGGTCTTTGTTGTCAACAATCAAAAAACCTTCTTTTGTGTAGGAATCCTCATACCGAAGGTTGTCTGTGTGTATTGTTTTGCCATTGGTCAATGACAAATAATAGGGTGCTTGTGCCGCTTTATCGGTTGCGGTTGTTTCTGTATTTTGAGCAAAAAGAGAAAGAGAGAACGCCGTGGCGAGCAAAGTGAATGTTATTTTCATTTTTAGGTTGTTTAAAAGATGTAATGATTAAGGTTCTTAAAAAGTGTGATTTGTTATTATCGTTTGCCAAAGATAACAGTATTTTGACAGGGAAGGGTATTTAACTTATGTTAAATGTGTTAAGATTTTAGTTAAAATAAGTTCGGAGATTAAAAACATACGCCTTCATAGAAGTCACACACTTAAAATCTCCGAACTCACGTAAATATTAGATTGTGAAAGTTTTGTAATTATAATTTGCTTTTAGAACCGATAGCGTACTGATGCCCATACATTGCGACCCGCCGCATGTATGCCCGATGCAAAAACCCGATATTGAACATCCATAATATTGTCAATACCTAACTGCAATTGTAGTCCATTAACGACTTCATAACCGACACGAGCATTGATTGTCCACCAACTCGGCATACCTTTTTTGGTGGCATACGCTTCGTTGTCTTCCGTACCAATACGATAATCAGCGATGCGTTTCCAAGCACTGAAATTGCTGAAAAGGCTTGCATTGAGCTTGTTTTTGGCATAATCAATAGCCAAACGACCAAAGGCAGGAGGAATATGGTCAAGCGGCGTTGCCTTTGCAGTTGCCGTTGCAGCCACCGTTCCTTTCGTATAGTTGTAAGTGGCCGAGAAAGAGACCCCCTCAGTAAGTTGCCCTTTCGCGGTCAAACTAAAGCCCCAAATGTGTGCCATTTGCTTGTTTTGCGGGGCATAAACAGCACTTTTTACGCCATCATAGACGATACTGTCCGCACCATTGAATTGAAATTTATCTACCACAATAGCATTGTCAAACGCGGTATAATACAACGCCCCTTCGATGCCAAAGGCTTTGCCAAAACTCTTAGCCAAACCGAGTTCACCATTCCAAGTTCGTTCAGGTTTGAGGCTTTGATTTGGCACAACGACGCTGCCTTTTTTAGTATCAAATATCTTTGTCAAATCATCCACATTCGGTACACGATAGCCTGTTGAACCCAAGACAGAAACCTTTAAATCTAAAGCAGGCGCATATATCAGACCGACATGACCGCTCCAAATACCATTATTTTGCTTGGTTTCTGTGAATGGAAATTTATAAAATGCTTGACTGACAAACGTAGATTTTAAATTAGATACTCCCAAACGAAGACCATCGTTGAGCGTCAACATATCATTGAGTTTCCATGTATGCGTCAAATATGCCGCAGCGTTTAACATGGTATTATCACCATCAGGATAACGCGTAGATGCACCATTCAATGTCTCCACACCCGTAGCCACAGCCGTCAAAAAAGCCGTTGAATTGACCGAACTTTGCTGCACATCTATACCTGTCCGTAAGTCATGGCTACCGATAGTGCGTTGAAAATCAAGGTTTAAGCCATAAACTTTCACTTTTTCTACCCGACTTGTCCGATTAGCAGACCCGAAGTTGCGTGTGTTTCGGCTTTCTTGAATGTCTTGATAATTAGCATTAAAAGAGATATGTTGGAAGAATGCATCATTATCCGACCATTTCGCATCGAAGGCAGCGAACATCCGTTTTTGAGGCCCATAATACCATTCCGCAGAATTTAGACCTGTACCTTTTGGGTCAGTTAAACGGTCATAACGTGGCACATCAGTTGAGTTTGACATCTGTACATTTAAGCCCAGCATCAATTTGTCAGTGGCTTTGAAAGCCAACTTTTGCAATATATCGTACTGCTTATAGGCACTAAACTTTTGCAAATAAACATCACTGTTTGCGACAAGCGAATCCTTGCCATTAATGCGTTCAACATACTGTTTTCGCAAACCCCAAAGTGTATCCAAAGCCTGTGTTTTCGTACCCATTCGGACATCGCCGAAGTCGCTGTAATTGACAGAAGACAACCAAGCGATACGTTTGCCACCTACATTGAAGTCCAAATGACCCGTTTTTTCATTATTCGCGGATGAATATCGAGCAAAAGTAGAGCCATTGAATACAATTTTGTCTGTATTTGATAACTGAGCTTTCTTCGTATGGAAGTGAACAACTCCACCCAAAGCATCCGAGCCATAAACCGTTGAGGAAGGACCAAAAAGTACTTCGGCACGCTCTAACATATTCTGGTCAACGGTTATAACATTCTGCAAATGCCCACCGCGATATATCAGATTATTCATTCGTACACCGTCAACAACCAATAAAACACGGCTCGCTTCGAACCCCCTCAGTATCGGGCTACTCCCACCCTGCTGACTCTTTTGTACCATCACCAAACCCGTTGCAGAGAGCAAATCACCCGCATTTTGGACATTGAGCAAGCTGATTTCTTTTGCAGAAATGGTGCGAACTTGTTGTGAAACAGTGCGTTTTGTTTCCGCTACTTTATTGGCAGAAATAACAACTTCGTTTAAATCTATAGCTTGTGGCACTGTATCCGTTTGTGCCGATATAAATTGAGCAATAAAAGATAGAACTATAATGACTATTGATTTTTTCATTATGGATTTAGTTTTTAGAAATTAGGAGGATTGGTTTTTATGACCTATGACTGGTCGAATCAGACCCATCACAGATTATAAAAACCATGAACAGATAAGCCGTTTACTCAGAAGCAGAGACCCCTCAGTAAATAGCCGTTTTTGAGATTTACTAAATCTAAAAGATTGAGTAAATCTGCATCAAAGAATAAATAGTTGAATAAAAACTAAATCACCCGCTTGGGCGGCGGGTCTATCCGATTGTAAAACTGCGAAGCATAATGGTTGATATAAGGTGTTAATACCTTATTTTTTTTAGGGTTTTGAGTAAAAACAATTAGATTATTAGGACTGTATGGAGTGGGGAAATAAACTTTCAAGACCTTTTTGAAAAAGTCGTTGAGAGACGTACCTTCATTATCTGAGTCAGTTGTTTGTTTGTTTATATTTTCAATAAATTGATATGCCAATTGTGTTTCGTCGGTATCGTCTATGCAATAATAATGCGTCACTTCGCCTTGAATTTCAGTACGGACAATGTCGTAGAGTTTACCTTCATACCAAAACTCCTTTCCTGCCCTTTCCCATTTTAGTTTTTGTTGATTCTCGGGCGAAATAGAGATACGTTCCAGATGGTCATTGTCAACAAATTGCTCGATAACAGCTTCCATTTTATGGTGAATCAACCATTGTTCTATCTTGAATACAGGTATATGACCCGCTATTTTAAGCAGACCTAAACAGAGTATGGATAGAATAAAAAGGCGTTGAAACATGACGATGTGAACTTTTCAGTTATTCTCTTATCTTATTGGGGGCAAATATAGTCTTTTTGGGAATAATACTGAGGGAGTAATTTTTTGTCGCATTTATGTTTTGTTATAAAGTTTTGTATCTTTACGTTAATTAAAAACCTTGATAACACTAACAATTGTCAAAGAAAAAGCAGGAAATTGTACTTGAAAAAATAAGGCATAAAATGTGTGTCTTTTACAAAATTGCTACGTCAGAAGGTTTTCAATAAGGAAAAATCTATTTTATTAATTTTAAAAACTAAGTTTAATTATGTCATTACAAGCCAAATACCAAGCAGTATTGAACCTCGGTGAGGAATTAGGAGCTCAAAACGGTTCTGTTACAGAACAAGACGGCAAATTAGTCATCACAGGCACTGTCAACACGCAATACGAAAAAAATCAACTTTGGGACAAAATCAAAGAAGTTGGTGGCGATGCGCCTTCAGACCTCGTTGCAGACATTGCTGTTGCAACAAACGATTATTATGCCATCTATACTGTTAAATCAGGTGATACATTGGGTAAAATCGCTAAGCATTTCTACGAAGAGCCTAAGAAATACACGCAGATATTTACTGCCAATACAGATGTTCTTGAGCATCCTGATAAAATCGAAGTAGGTCAAATCTTGAAGATACCTTTCGAGGTATAGTTGATTAGGGATTGGTTATTGGTTGATTGGGGATTGGTTACTCGTTATTAGCGTAAGTAATAACCAATCCCCAATTCACCAATAACCAATCAACCAAAACGCGGAAATAGCTCAGTTGGTAGAGCGTTGGCTTCCCAAGCCGAAGGTCGCGAGTTCGAGTCTCGTTTTCCGCTCTTTCAAACGAAGGTAAAAACAAAGGGCAAAGCATGAAAACACGCTTTGCCCTTTGTTTTTGATTATTTATATTTTTTTAAAAACTAAACGCTGCCGCCAATGTCATACGAGACGGTGCTTTGTTGAATTCATAGCTATTGCCGCCAAAAGTAATATGACTACCGTAGTTATTAAAGTTGCCTTCATAACGCAAATCAAGTCCTAATTTGCCAAAGTCCAAGCCGATACCTGCTTGATAACCCCATGTAGCTGATTGAAAATTGGCTTTATAGTCTGCCAACTCTGACAAGTCAGAGTTCCCATTGAGGTGAATATGAGCCACAGGGCCGCCATTGACTCGGAATGAACCCAACTTGAAGCCGACCAAAATCGGTATGTCAAGGTTATTGAATCGTTCACTGCGGAGGCTATCAGCGAGAGCTGTGCCACGTACTTTTTTCAAATTATACTGTACTTTCGCAGAATTAAACAATACTTCAGGTTGTAAATAGACCGAACCTAATTTCAAACGCACCCAACCACCCACATGAAAACCATAATTGGCATCGTTGACTTTGATGGAAAAAGAATCAGCACCGCTCTTGAAGCGAAATGCCGACACATCGGCTGGTTTTATGTCGGGTGTACTGACACCTATCTTTAAACCGTACTTAATTTGAGCTTGAACAGCCACTTGCGCCATAGTCATGCACAAGAAAAGAATCATCAATTTTTTCATTCTTTTGAATTTTAATTTGTCTTTATTTAACGATGCTATCACAAAATTGTGATTTTGAGGCGCGCAAAATTACACGTTTAACAGAATCTTAACCCGTTTAGGAAATATATTTTACCTTTGCAGGGCTAAAAATACTTTTCTTACTGAGGGGTGTCATAAGCGTATTGATTTATAATGATTTGATTTTCAATTTTTTATAAATCTCATTTTCAAATAACAAAAATTTTCAAAATTGAAATCGAATAAAGAAATAAATACAGCTATCAAGGCGGAATTCGTCGGAAGCTACATGAGAACCGATAAATGCCCCACCGATGGCAAACCAGAATACGTTTTTATCGGTCGCTCAAATGTCGGCAAATCGTCACTCATCAATATGTTGTGTCAGCAAAAAGACCTTGCCAAAACGTCGAAAACACCAGGCAAAACACAAACGATGAATTATTTTCGCATTGACGATGCTTGGTATCTCGTAGATATGCCCGGTTATGGCTATGCCCGCATTTCGCGGACGATGCGTGAAGAATGGGAACGCATGATTTGGTACTATTTGACCAAACGTGAAACGCTGCAATATGTCTTTATCCTCGTTGATGCTATGGTACCGCCGCAGCAAAACGACCTCGATTTCATTAATAAATTGGGTGAAAACAGCATACCATTTGTCATCGTTTTTACGAAAACGGATAGGATAAAAGCAGATGACAGAAAGCGAAATATTGAACTTTTCAACGAAAAACTGCTTGAAAACTGGGAAACACTGCCCCCTCAGTATGTCACCTCTTCCGAACGAAAAGTGGGACGTATAGAGATTTTAAGCTTTATCGAAGATGCCAATAGTGACTACTATTCAATTACTAATGGATAGTTAATAATTGATAATGGACAATGACTAAAATTATCCATTATCAACTATGCCATTATCAACTATCCATTATCCATTATGAAAAATGAAGCCTGTCCAACCATATCCACAAGTATATGAACGCCTTGACGAGTGGCCCATCTACAAATTGAGTCAAGACCGTCGCCGTTTTATAGAGGAGGTAGATGAGTTCACACTCAATCGCCTTGCCGAAGAGCATCCAAAACTGTATAATCTAATATCTGAAACGATATACTTAGAACGTATTCGAGTCAAAGAAACGCCATGGAAAGTAGACCCACCCAATGAAGGTCAGTTTTGGAATCGCCTACGTTCAAAGCTGTTTAAAACGGAAAATGAATCACCAAAACAAGCAAAAGAAACACAAAAAGAAGTCATACAACGCATAATTCATCGGTATTCGACGGAAATAGTTGGTACATTTTCCATTCCGACGTTTCGATTTGCTCGTCTGTTTCTCTTCACTTTTTTTAGTCGTCTATTAAATGCAGCGGCTGAACGTTGGTGGCGTTTTTTAAGTTCTCGCAATCGCTTACATGAACGTATTCAAGTATATGGCGAAGTAGAAATGATACGCACTTTGATAAAAAAAGGAGTTGTTATCGTCGTGCCTACTCATTTTAGCAATTTAGATTCCATTCTCGTTGGTTTCGCGATGGATCAATTCGTCGGTTTGCCTTCGTTCAGTTATGGCGCTGGATTAAACCTCTATAACTCTGGTGCAGCTGCCTTTTTTATGAATCGCTTGGGTGCATACCGTGTTGACAGGCGTAAGAAAAACCCTATTTATTTGGAAACGTTGAAGACTATGTCCATGCTGTCTATCGTACGTGGCACAAATACATTGTTCTTTCCAGGCGGTACTCGTTCAAGAAATGGCACGGTAGAAACACGTTTAAAAATGGGTTTGCTCGGTACAGCTGTCGAAGCGCAACGTGTTCTGTGTCAACAAGTTAAGGAACAAAAGGCAACGGACAAAAGGCAAGAGGCAAAGGACGAAAAGCAAGATGTAAAGGGGGCAAATACTGAGGGGGGGCAAAAAGACGAGCCAACAAAAATTTTCATTGTACCGCTTGTGATGAGCTATCATTTTGTACTCGAAGCACCATTTTTGATTCGCCAACACCTTCAAATTACGGGTAAAGAAAAGTATATCGCAGGACGTGCATCGGGTAATTCTATCCGTGAATGGTTGAAGTTTATTTGGCAGTTTTTTGCTAAAAAATCCGATATTATTTTAAATTTTGGCAAACCCATGGACATTATGGGCAATTTTGTAGATGCCGAAGGAACGAGTTTTGATGCCCGTCACAACAAACTCAATATCAGCGATTACTTCAATACTGAGGGGGTCGTTACGCAGGATTTACAACGTGAAGCAGAATACACAAAACTGCTCGCTGACCGCATTGTTGACCGTTTTCATAGGGAAAATATTGTGTTAAGTTCTCATGTCGTCGCGTTTATCGCTTTTAATATGCTGCGTGCCAATAATGAAGCCTTTGACCTTTATGCTCTTTTGAGATTACCAACCGATGATTTTGTCTTTCCAATAGACAATTTTACAGACGCCATTAAAGAAGTCCAAGAGGCTCTTTTTGAATTGGCTGAAAAAGACAGGTTGAAGTTAAGTGACGTGATTAATCTTTCACCAAAGGAATTACTGGAAGACGGCATCAAAAATTTAGGCATTTATCATGTGCGTAAACCCTTGATGTTCAATAAGAACGGTGATATTGAAAGCGATGATTTCAGCACTTTATTCTATTATCACAATCGCCTTGAAAATTTTGGTTTGACTAAACGGGTGCATTGGGAAAGGTATAAAACGGAGATTCAGATGGTGGAATTGAAGACGGAGGCTTAAACAATTACCTCAAACTCCTCCTCTATTTGCACCAAATTGCGTTGCATTGCCGTCATTCTTGCGTCATACATACCCCTCAGTAAATCCTCCATTTTTTCGATAAAAGAGGCATCTACCACCTTTTTGACATCGTCGGCAGTTGCCAAACGGTCGTCGTCTCGGAACTTATAAATCTGTTCCAACAACCCGCTTTCGCATTTCAAACTGAACTTTCCATCATTTTTAAAAATGGTTATTTTTAAACGTGGATGTGCGATATCTCCTACAATTCTCATGTTTTATATATTTTTAAAATTCTTTATTTAGGTTTATTTAAATCCAATTCTGAATTAATGCCAATGCTTAACAACGTGTACAGCAAATCGTACTGAGGGGTATGTTTTTCTATAAATTCAAGGTGTTTTTCAATTGTCACATCGTCACCTCGTCGTGCGGGTCCTGTTTGCATGTCCTCAGGCGTATTGTGCCGAATTTTATTGACCGTTTCTTCTATCAACGGCAACAAAACATCGAACGGCAGGTTGTGTTTACCGACAATTTCAGAGCCAACTTTGAATAAATGATTGACAAAATTATTGACAAAAACAGCCGCAACATGTAACGCTAAACGGTCTTCATCAGACATCGTATAAACACGAGAGCTTATTTTTTGCGCTAATTTTTCTAAAAAATCGACATGATACTGAGGGGTCGCATTAATGAAAATAGGGATGTTTTCAAAATTGGCTTCCATCTCAAGGGAAAAGGTTTGAAGTGGATAAAAAACGCCATAATGCCTAAAAAAAGGCTCTAAAACAGTTGAAGGAATCGAGCCTGAAGTATGCACGACTAAGGAAGTTTCTATACTTTTTGACAGTTTTTCAGCCACTTCTGCAATGGCATTGTCAGAAACCGCTATGATAAAAATATCACTTGATGTGTCAATATTGCCAATCAAAGACGTTGATTTTGTCTGTAAAATATCGCCTAACCAAGCCGCTTTCAAGGCATTGCGTCCTATGACTTGATTGATTTCAACACCTTGTGCTTGCAGTCTTTTTCCTAAATGATAGGCAACATTTCCAGTCCCAACGACAGTGATCTTCATATTCGAGTATTTTCAAAAAGTTGGGCAAAGTAACTCATCATTTTCAAACTCTCCAAGGTAAATCAAAGAGATTTCAAAGACATTTGCCGTTCTTTTATACTTTTGCAAGGTCGGCAGGTTGAGGTCATAACTAAAACCCAACAAAACACTGTTGTATTCAATGCCCGCCATCAAAACAACCGCATCAATATTGAAGCCATCAATATTCTTAACAGGACGTACCCAACCACCCAAATGAAGCGAAGTGCCATACGTTTTATCTATTTCGATACGGAAATTTGTACCCGCATTCACCTCAAAATGAGGTCCTTGAGAAGCCACTAATAATCGCGGGGACATCATCAAAGTATGTTCACTATTTATCGGAAATTGAGCTGCCAGCTGTGCCGAAACACGTGGATAAAGCGGTTGTTTAGGGATATCCGCACCCTTGAAAAAAGAAACATTCGGTTTATTGAAATGATGATATGCCAAACCTGCGAAAAAAGCAACTTTGGGCGCAGGATTTACTGAATAGTTGATACCCGTTGACAAATCGGAATAACCAAAATTATTTTCGGGTAGTTGTTCCCCACGTGGCAATACATAGCCATCAACCCCATTCCATTGGTCTTGAAAAGTCAAATTGTCATAATTGACATTCCGTTGCGACAAACCTAATTGGAAACCCATGGACAAAAACTGTGTACTACCCAAATCCAATGACTTGTGATAAGCCCCAGAAATGGCAATTTGAGTCGTCGAAAAATCAATGGAATTGACAATATCCCTATAAAAAAGTAAACCTAAACCCACTTTATCCGGATTCGTCTTGCCCGAAAAAGGCGCATCAAGGCGCAAATCAGCACCAAACGAAAAATTTTGATACGGCTGCTGAAGCAACCCACGCCATTGGTCGCGGTACAAAGCACCCACACGATATTTACCATCAAATCCACCTGTTAAAGCTGGATTAAGCGTCAATGGAGAACTGTAAAACTGCGAAAAATGGCGGTCTTGCGCAAAAAGCGACATTGCAAAAAGCCAAATCGGTAATAAGAGTTGTATTTTTTTCATAAAACGGTTATATCAAAATTCGTGCAAAAGTAGAAAGAATGGTTGTATTCTTGTATTGTTGTATGGTTATATTGCTGGATTGCTGTACGTTCAAAATATCAAAACAATATAACAATACAACCATACAGCATTATAACAATACCGCAATCCAATAATTCAACCATACAATTCAATTTATTTTTGTCATTCTAACGGTATCTTACATTTAGTTATTATTTTTGAACCGATTTTAAGAGATTGATTATTTGCCTTACCAAACATATACTAAATATTAATCAATCATAAACAAGCAATTATCAATGAAGAACCCAGCCTTTTGCCAATTAAGTGTTGTTCCAGTCCGTGCAGGTGCATCGGACAAGGAGGAGATTGTAACGCAACTACTGTTCGGCGAATTGGTAGATGTCCTTGAAATTATGGGACGTGGTAAAAAAAACTGGTGTCAAATTCGTTGCGATTGGGACGGTTATGAAGGTTGGATGGATGTGCGTCAATTGCGTTTTATTTCAGTTGAAGAAGCCAATAATTATCGTCAAAACCACGGATTTTGCCTTGAATTAATGTCCGTTTTGACCAATAATGACCATTTTTTACCCATTACGCTTGGCGCAACCTTGCCTTTTTTTGATGGCTTAAATGTTACATTGGGTAAAAAACACTACACTTTCAATGGTTCGGCACTCAACAGTGGACACCTTTCTCCAACAGCTGAATTTATAGTCAAATTAGCACGCCGTTATCTTTTCGCCCCTTATTTGTGGGGTGGTCGCTCCCCTTTTGGCATTGATTGTTCAGGCTTTACCCAAATTGTCTTTCGCATGGCAGGCATTCGTTTGCGGCGTGATGCGGCGCAGCAAGTAGAACAAGGGCGACTCGTTGATTTCATTGAACTCGCTCAACCTGCCGACTTAGCGTTTTTTGAAAACGACAAAGGACGCATCATACACGTCGGCATCGTTTTGGCGAACAATCAAATCATTCATGCGGCAGGGCAAGTACGCATTGACAAGCTTGACCATTTTGGCATTTACAACGAAGAAAAAGGCATTTATACGCATAAATTCCGTGTTATCAAACGTTTTTTACCCGATTTGGTCAAAATAGAGATCCCCTCAGTATCCGCAGCAGAATTGATTGAAATTGATGAAAACCAAACCAGTCTTTTCTGATTTCACATGTTTTCAAGACACAAATTGCACGAATTACACGAATTTCTTTTTTCAATTCGTGTAATTCGTGCAATTTGTGTCAGCTATTCAAAAACAGGTTTCACTTCAAAACCCTTCTTTTTCAACAGATTTAACACCCCTTTTTGACCCGCCAAATGCCCCGCGCCTATCGCTGCACAAAGCGTCATTTCCTTAGTCATGCCTGCAATACGCTCTGCCATAATATGATTTCTATCGTATAACAATAAACGTCGGTTGCTTTTTGCCGTTTTTTTCGCCACTTTATAGAGTTGTTGAATATTTGCTTGCTCATAAAGTTTGGTCATATTGAGCAATTGTTTTCTAAATTTTGAAAAATTAGAAGCCAAATCCTTCAAACCTTTTATTTGTTCATCAAGACTCATTTTGTTCAATATTTCGACTTGTTCCTCAAAGGTTTCGATACCCCTCAGTAAACGCCCGTTTTCAGACGCAAAACTCCATAAGGTTTCATCAAGCGACATCAAACGGTCACTTGACAAGACACTTTCGGTCAACATATTGGTGATGATAATGGGTTTTAAATTATTGAAATGCACCAAAGGCAGACCCATTTTTTGCTCGACGACACGACTTATTTTAGCAAAAGTTTTAGGCTTAATAACATCTTGCAGTTGCAAACCATCAGGCAAACCCAATGTAAAATGGGTTTGGTTGTGCATATCATCGAGGTTAAATTCAGTAGCAAACGCTTCGCAACTGAGTATTTTTTCATAAAACAAATGCTCAAATTGAAAAGCCCTTGCATCGCGGACGTGCATCGTGCCGAGTATGTAGGATGGATTTTGCCCCCCCTCAGTAATTTGCCAAACAAGAGAGTCTTTAACATTTTTCATATCTGTATTCAATTGATTTTTAATCAATGACAAACGCCACATTTCTGTCATAGAAACGTGGCGCAGCCAACAGGAATAATATTTTTATTGAGTAATTACTCGTATTTAAACGGCAAAACCTTAGAGTCTTTCACCGTTGACAATGTCATTAAGGTTTTCAAACGCTCGATTTCCTCGATTTGAGAAAGCGTTTTGAACAATAATTGTTCGTAAGTTGGAATGTCTTTACAAACAATTTTGATAAGGAAGTCCGCCTCACCCGTGATGATATAACACTCTGTTATCTCATCAATTTCCTTGATTTTGTCAAGGAAATTATTCAAGGCATTGTCTTTTTGCCAAGCAAGGGAAACGAGAACGAATGTCTTCACATTCAAGCCAATTTCTTGAGGGTTGACAGCAGCATGGTAGCTAACAACAACATTGGTGCTTTCCAATTTTTTCACGCGCTCGAGTGTTGGAGCGGGTGAAAGACCAATTTTTTTAGAAAGGTCGAGGTTTGTGATTTTAGAATTCTCTTGCAATATTTTGAGAATCTTTAAATCTATCGGGTCAAATTTATCCGTCATAATTTAGCGAAATTTAATTTTGCGTGATTGCTAATCTGTATCTGTTATAACGCTGCAAGGTAAAACAACTAAAAATAAAATACAAGTATTTTAACAAAAAACCTAAATATATTTTACAAAAACCGTTTTTATACAATTAAACAGGAACTTAGTTTATTTATTAATCGAACTACTATATAGACTTCAAAACAAAATTTGGTCACAGTTTTGAAATAATATTCTTAAAACGAACATATCGAGGTATTGTTTACCAAATAAAACTTTATTTTAGGTCAACTAACTTCTGTATTGTTTGGTTGAGATTTTCAATGAGTCGAGATTGCTCAGTTATTGTGCTTTTCAAGCTGTTCATATCCTCATACAACAAGTGTTGAATCCGATTAGGTGCAGGTAAAAATGGGCTAATTTTAGCTCTGACATACCAAATTTCTCTAATCATACTGAGAGGTATCTCATAAGGCTCATAAAACTTATTATCGCAATGCACTTCAATCAACTTATTGGTTTTCAATTGATTATAGGCACGACGCACAACAATATCGTCTTGAGTAACAATCACATACACATAACTGTCCTTCATACCCAATTCCCAAAGAGATGGCTCGATATAGCTGCAAACGATTTTATCGCCTTCAAAAAGCGTAGGTTCCATGGAATCGCCTGCCACATCAAAACTACGATGCGTACCGACTTTATATTTATAATCTGGCAATGTAAAACTGGGCAAGTCTTGAATAAACTTAGTATTATTCAATTCACTGGCATAAGAAGTTTGGGCGGGTACAGGCACATGAACTATGCGTTCCTCATTTGTAATATCCGTCATAACCGTCAAGACGTGTAGGCTTTTGTTGTTTTCTTCCGTCAAAAACATTGCACCTTCGCCCGTGAACAAATAAAAAGGATTGAATTTGAATGTTTCGACTGCCTTACGCAGCACCTCAATCGTCACGTCACGACGACCCTTCAGAATTTCACTCAAACTTTGCGGCAAATAATCAATGTCAACAGCAAACTGACGGCTGCTTTTGATGGTCTTGTTTTCTCTAAGTGCATTGTGGCATTTGATAAATCGTTGCGTAATGATGCTGACAGTATTCATAAAGTAGGTGTATTTTTAATTCAACACGAAATTAGAAAAATGTTCTCAAATTGTGAATACTTTATTGTCATTTCTGTCTAAATTAGTGATATTTTTGAAGTAGTTGAATTGATTTGGTGGTTTTTCTATTCATTTCAATATGATTATTCAAATATAGGCAGCAATTTCCGCATTATTTTTTTTGTCATTTTGAGCGCAGCGAAAAAATCTGTTTTTCAAAGAAAGACAGCATGATTTTAGCAATAGGATAAACAGGATTTTGAGGATATTGTAAAACAAGTGAAAAATAGAACGATATTTGACAAAGCGGATGAATAGTGTTTTGAAGACCCCCTCAGTATTTTTCAAGAAATCAGACCCAAACGCCACAACAATTGACGCTCAATAATTCTATCAGGATGGTTGATTTGGAAAATCTTGATAGTTGCTTCACCAATATCAGTTTTTGGAGAAATTAATCCAGAATTATCCGTTTCAAAATGGTCGTTCCATTTGTCTAACCTTGGGTGAAAAAAGCGGGTAAGAATAAGTGATATAGTCAGATAAGTACCTAAATCTGTCCCTTTATAGCGATTGCAATCGGGACACGCATTAGCGAGATTCGCAAGAATCGTTTTACCACCATGTTTGCGGCTGATAATGTGGTCAACCTGAAAGCCATAATATGAGTCAATATTAGGAATAAGACAATATTCACAACAATAATTAGCACGTTTAGCTGTCGCTAATCTAAGCGATTCTGGAATTTTTCGACTCATAATCCTGCTAATTGTATCCGTGCATGTGCTTTTGCTAATCGAATAAGCCTTTCCAAAACCAAAAAATGGTCGAGTTCATCTTTTTCAGAAGCGGTCAAACCCTCTTCTTTTTCTTTTTCAACAAGGTTTTCTAAGCGTTCACTGGCAGCTTGTGGCGCACGAATTTCCAATACTTTTGTAGGGTTCATGGCTGCAATTGTCTCAGCTATATGGTCATAAATTGTTTGAGCTGTCATTTTTCAATTTATTTTTGAACAAAAATAAGGTTTAAAAGGGGATAAACAAAAAAAGCCACCCTTTTGAGGCAGCTTTTTTTTGTTTTATCGTAAAACTTTATCGCCGTATCAACGCCCCCAAATCCTTCTCAAATTTCCCAATCAAATCCGACATCACTTTTTCAATATCTTTTTCGCCCAATGTTTTGTCTTTATCTTCAAAAATGAAACTGACGGCATAGCTTTTTTTACCCGCACCGAGTTTGGTTTCGTCTTCAAAAACATCAAACAGATTCACATCTTTTAATAGTTTTTTAGCGGACTTTTGAGCAATTTGTGTAATCTCTCCAAACGTCTGTGAAGCATCTAAAACGAGTGCTAAGTCACGTCTTACTGAGGGGTACTTGCTGATGTCCGTATAACCGACTTTGGCGTTTTTTAAAGCCTTAATGATATTATCCCATTGAAAATCAGCGAAATACACATCTTGTTTCACATCAAAAGCCTTGCGGAGTTTGGGTTGAACTTTGCCGAACTCAACCAATACTTGTGCGCCACGATGGTATTTTAAGCCAAAAGCAAATTGAGCATTTGTAATCGCTGTTTCTTGCAAACCGCCAATACCAAGACGTGTCAAAATGCCTTGTACGTATGTTTTTAAAGTAAAATAATCAGCAGAACCACCATTTTTAACACGCCAACTTTCACCCATTTTACTGCCTGTTACAACGACTGCCATGTGTGACGTTTCTTCAAAACCTTCTTTATCCGTCAAATATGTTTTTCCAAACTCAAACAAACGCAAATCAGCCGCTTGACGGTTTTGGTTGTGCGCAATCGCTTCCAAAGCCGACACCAACATCGTCGGACGCATAATGTCTAAATGTACATTTGAGGTATTATTGATATAAACAAGGCGTTGATTGTCAACCAATTCTGTATTTGTATAAAATTTTGATTGACTTAAACTCAAACCCATCGCTTCGTTAAAACCGTTTGATGCTAAGAAGTCTGCTGTTAAATTTTTAATCTTATTGCGGTCAATGCGCTCCGTTTCTGTAATCGCAGAACGGATTTGGTTTGGCATCGGCACATTGTTGAAACCATGAATACGTAGGATTTCTTCAATCACATCTGCTTCACGCAACACGTCTGATTTATTGGTTGGTACGCTTACGACAACTGTTTCATCACCCATCGTTTCCACGATGTCCATATCCAAAGCTGCCAATATTTTTTTCAAATAATCATGGTCAAATTTTTGACCAATCAATCTTTCGATATTTTGGAAACTCACTGTAATACGTTGATTGTCAATCGGTTTTGGATAAATATCAATGACTTCCGAAGCAATTTCACCTCCTGCTAATTCCTTAATCAACAACGCAGCGCGTTTCATAGCGTACAACGTTACATTCGGGTCTGTGCCTTTTTCAAAGGTTTTTGCCGCATCTGTACGTGTATTATGGTGGAACGAAGTACGGCGCAAACGTTTGCCATTGAAGTGCGCTGACTCCAAAAAGATGTTCGTCGTCGTCGCCGACACCCCCTCAGTAGGATTGCCAATGACACCCGCAATACACATACCCGTTGCATCCGCATCGCAAATCATCAAGTCTTCGTCGGTCAAATTGAGCGTCACGTATTCGCCTAACTCATTCTTTTTCAATGACTTAAACTTCGTACCATTTGGCAATGTTTTAACAACGATTGACGCACCACCAATTTTATCATAATCAAAAGCATGAAGCGGTTGCCCAAATTCATACAGCACAAAATTTGTTATATCTACAACATTATTAATCGAATTAACGCCAATAGATGCCAAACGATTTTTCAACCAATTCGGCGATTCACCAACTTTCACACCTTTAATACATACACCAGAGTAACGTGGACACCCCTCAGTATCTTCAACTTTTACATTGATTTTCAAGGCATTAGAATCCACTTTGAAAGCTGAAACATCGGGCAAACACACATCGCCGCCGTCGTGTTGCACTTTCAAACGTGCCGATAAATCGCGTGCAATTCCCAAATGTCCCATCGCATCAGAACGGTTTGGTGTCAAACCCACTTCAAAAACAACGTCTTTTTCAAGTCCAAATACCTCTTTTGCGGGCGTACCAATAACTGTATTTTCATCTAAAACGATGATGCCTGAATGGTCGTCGCCAACGCCTAATTCGTCTTCCGCGCAAATCATGCCTTGCGACACCATACCCCGCACAGGACGCTCAGTCAATGTCAAGGATTTGCCATCTTTAAACGTCAAAGTTGTGCCGACCAAAGCGACGATGACCTTTTGACCCGCCGCCACATTCGGCGCACCACATATAATTTGCAGCGTATTTTCACCACCTACATCTACTTTTGTCAGGGATAACTTCGTATCAGGCACTTTTTCACATTCGAGTACGTGACCGACGACGACACCCGCCAAATCGTTGCCAATGTGTTCCAAACCTTCGACTTCGAGACCTAAATCGGTCAATAATTCGGATACTTCATCGGGCGTGAGGTCTATATTGATGTATTGTTTGAGCCAATTGAGCGAGACATTCATAAAATTGATGATTGATTAATGCGTATTAAATATTGGAAATTGGGCGCAAATTTAGAAAAATAAGTGATTATTTGCTTCATTATTCTAAGAAAACACAAAGCCCTTAATCCGTTTCGTTGATTAAGAGCTTTAAATTTATAACCTCAAAATATTAGTTGTTATTCTGAATAAGTTGAACGAGTTCCGTTGTTTCTTCAAGGCTGATTTCTAATGCTTCCGAAATAGCCGCTACCGTTCCACCCTGCTGTAACAGCATTTTGATGGACTTTAAAAGCCGATTTTGTAGTATTTCAGCTTTTTGCCTCTCTTGTTCAGCTTTTTGCCTCTCTTGTTCAGTCTCTTGTTCAGCTTTTTGTTTCTCTTGTAGATATTCCTGTAATGCAGCTTTTTTTTGCCGTTTCATTTCAGCTTTATGATCTAAATCCAATCTTTTTAAAAGGATTTCATAGCTCATTAAATCTGAAACGTATTTAAACTCATCTGTTGAGAGTTTATCTTTCCTAAGTCTATTAATTACTTCTGCCATGTCATTATCTTCTTTAAACTTTGAAAAATCTTCTTCTTTGTTGTCCGTATTCCGACTAATATTTGCAAAATCAAACCATTTGAAATAGGGCAAACTTTTGTGTTTGTTTTTAACAACGTTTTTTTGTAAAATGTAAATTAACTTATTTTGAGCGAAAAAGTCAAGCCCTTTGGTGTCATTTTGAATGATTTTTAACATTTTTTTTCTCTCCTCTAAAATACTTTCAAGCGGCTTTGCCCATAAATCAGTATCGGTAATGAAATCTTTTGCCGCTTCGGGTAATGTTGTAAAAGCTATAAAATCTTCTTCAAAGCCTAATGTATCGTCCACCATCCATATCAAAGTAATAACAGGTTTCAAGCCCGAATAGTTTTTTTCAGTATAAGTTTCGCCATTCAATTTTGTGACGATAACGGGTTTCAATGTTTCTAATTGCAAGGCTGTTGACACTGCATGATACAAGTAAAAACGTTTAATCACATCAACTTTATAACGTTGTTGCATCTCAATGACCACGTATCTCCCTTGTATTTTACAACGAAAATCGAATTTCACGATGACCGCATCATCACTTATTTTATAATCCGTTGACAAAATCTTAATTTCAGCAATTTGGACATCTAAAATATCTTCCAAAAAACTTTTGGCAATCCTTTTGCTGGAAAAAACCTTTTTAAAGAACAAATCAAGGTTCAATGAAGCTACGTACATAGTATATTGTTTTTTGTTTAAATATCGATTTTCAAGAGCAAATATAAAGAAAACAAACTGATTTATTGCATTTTATAAATCATTTCAAACTATCCTTTTCTACCAAAATCCGCAGGAATTTCACCCCACACTTCCGTTTCCCATTTGATGATTGGATTAGAATATGTATTATTTTTAAGCCACGTTTCAGCCCGTTCTATAAGGTCAAAAATCGGTTCGTTGACAGGTGTTTCCTTCAAATTTGTTTTTGCTTTTTTATTTCGTACCCAAGCAATAGCGGTCATTGAATCGCTGTAAATGGGCATATTGTGCTTTCCTTCACGCTTCAAAAATGCCAAACCATGCACGAGGGCAAGAAACTCACCAATGTTATTTGTGCCTTGACGGAATGGTCCCTGATGAAAAATTTGGTCTTTGGTTTTAGTATAAACACCACGGTATTCCATGAGTCCAGGATTGCCTGAACAAGCGGCATCTACGCAAATACTGTCTTGTATAATGCTTTGACGACCAGCGGGTTTTGCCGCATTTACTGAGGGGTCCGTTTTTTTTGTAAATTTATAATACTTCGTATAAGAACTGCGAAATGCCGTTTCCGCTTCGTCGCGGCTTTCAAAAGATTTGTATTTTGCACCTTCAAAACCATCAATTTGCGCTTTGGCATCGCCCCAATCGGGATAGATACCGGGCTTCACGCCAGCCCATACAACGTAGTATTTTTGTTTTTTTGCCATAGGGCAAAGGTGTTCATTTTTTTTAAAATATCGTAATTATTAGCCACCAGTGGCTTTCGATTTTCGTATAAAGAAGGAATTAAAAGATATTTTCTAACAATTTCAATATAAAATGTAGGCAACATTTATGAAAAAGACATCACATTCTTTAAAAATCTTAGGGTTTATCAGGCTATTGGGCATTTTTTCCATAATCACTTTATTAACGATGACCATAGACTGGTCTAATAGTTTAAACAAGTTAATCTCTGGGAGTATTGGAGGAATAATAGCAGTTATATCGGTACTCTGTTTAATTTATTATCAAATAAAAAAAGGTCTAAATGAATTCAGAGAAATCAAAGGATTTGAGAATAATAAATTGCAAAATTTTAGTGTTGTTTATTCAATTATCATTTTGGTATTATTCTTTGGAAATTTATACATTTCAGAATCAAATTTAGAATTAAATGCCCATAACCTCATTTCGGGTCTAATTGCACTTTTCATCATTTTTTTTGCAATTGTAGATGTTGTTGAACTATGGAAAGGGAATAGAAATTGAATACAATGAATACAATAAGACATCAACTCCACGCACACCCTGAATTGTCAGGTCAAGAGGCATGGACATCGGCTTTTATTGTCGAACAACTTAAGAAAATTGGTGTAACAAAAATCCATACAGGTTTTTCTCAACATTCTATTTTAGCTGAAATTGAAGGACAAAATGAAGGCAAAACCCTTCTTTTTCGCTGCGAACTCGATGCTTTGCCGATTGAAGAAGCCAATACGTTTGCACATCGGTCAACAAAGAAGGGCGTTTCTCATAAATGTGGACATGATGGACACAGCGCAACGATGATTGCTTTTGCTCAAAAATTGCTGCAAAACCCTATCAAAAAAGGTAAAATTCTTTTGTTTTTTCAATCGGCAGAAGAAACAGGCGCGGGTGCAAAAGCGGCTATTGAATCGGGTATTTTCAAGCAATTTTCGATTGATTATGCCTACGCTTACCACAATTTGCCGTCCTTTCCGTTGGGTGCGGTTATGTGCAAAGCAGGGATTTTTACCCCCTCAGTAGAAAGCTTTAAAATTGAGTTTATTGGCAAAAATTGCCATGCTTCGCAACCTGCGAAAGGCATTAATCCTGCCAATGCCATTGCTGAATTTATCCAATTTATGCACAGCTTTCATCAACCAGATAAAGCGGATGCGGATTATTTTGTCGTTACGCCAATTCATATCAATATGGGTGAAAAGTCTTATGGCACATCAGCAGGACATGCCGAAGTCGGTTATACGATTCGTACTTGGGACAGTCGTGTTTTGGAAAAACACAAACAGTTGATAGTTCAAAAGATAGAAAATATCTGTCAAAAAGAGCGTTTAGACTTCAATATTGCTTGGTTTGAAGCCTTTAATGCGAACAATAATGACCAAAAGGCTTTTGAACATATCAAAGAAGCAACGGCTCAAAACGGTTTACAATTCATAGAAATGGCTCAACCTTTCGACTTTGGTGAAGACTTTGGTTTGTTCACCGAAAACTATAAAGGGGCGATGTTTGGCATTGGTTCGGGCAAAAACTGCTCTGCTTTGCATACGGTGGATTATGATTTCCCAGATGATTTGATAGAGATTGGGAGCGAGGTGTTTTTCAAATTGGCTCAGTTGTACGAGGGGGCACCCCTTTAAAAATATAAAAAACGCTCTTATTGAGAGGTTTTTAAGGCTATCAATAAGAGCGTAGCCGTGTATGAAAAAATCAAGTTAGGGAAAGAGGAAGATTTAAAATCCGATAGATTGATTTGGTTTTAAGTGTTTATGGATAGGATATTCGCGGGCATGCAAAGCACCCCGAACCTTACGCTAATCTACGATTTCAAAAAGAGCGTCCCCGAACGTAAATCCAGTTACCATATCATTTTTCATGACGAGTTTAAAATCTTTGGTTTTACTTTGATATGGATTATCATCTTCCGTTCTCAAAACGTGGTTGGCGTAATCAGGCGTTAAAGTCAACGAAACACCAGCTTTATTAGTCCCCCAACTGACCAAGCCGTTTATGCTAACGGCGAGAGAAAAACCGCGTATCGCTGTAATTTATAAAACTTTAAGTTCTTTTAGGTTACAAGTTAATAAAAACAAAAGCCGCTTATTCGTGTCCACGAACAAGCGACTTTGTCTTTAAATACTGAGGGGATGGTGCTTAGTCAATGATAACCATTTTCTTAGAAGCACTGTGGTCTTTGGTTTCAAGGCGATAGTAGAATAACCACTTGTATTCAAATCGGATCTGTTAACCGTGATTGCATTATAACCCGCTTTGTACTGACCTTTAAACACTCTGACAACCCTACCATCAAATGCCATAATTGTTAGAATCGCTTTAGAGTCTTTAGGTAAATTGAAACCGATTGTAGTCCCATTTGTAGCAGGATTAGGTTGATTTTGATAGAGGGCAAACTCCCCTCCCTCTTTGGCACGAGAAGCAACAAATGAATTACCCTCTTCGATAATTGCGCCTGCAATTGTGTTGCCCATACTTTCACAGCCTTCGACAGTAACATTTATTGATTTTACGTTACAGTTAGCATCAGAAGCCGTGATTGTGTAGGTCTGTGTTGTCAAGCCGTTGAAAGTACCCGCAGGACTTTGAGTCCCGATATTGGGCGAAATCATATAGGCAACTGTGCCTGTTCCACCTGTTGTTGAAAGTACGATTTTGCCCGCACCGACGACACATGTGTTTGTTACTGAGGGGGTGCTAAAAGTCAAAATCGTCCGACTAACGAAATAGACAGAACCTGCATCATTCAATGTATTTGCGTTAGCCACATCTTCATTTTCCAAATGCGCCCCAACAAGTGCATAATCACCATTCATGGCTACGGCAAAACCAAATTGATCTGGTGTGTCTCTATCTGGTGCAGCTACTTTCTTATCTTGCATCCAAGTATTACCTGTCCTTTTAAAGATATAAGCTGCGCCAGCATCAAAAAGTGAATTCGCTCCCGAAGCATCCAGTTTTTGACCACCCGCGCCGACAATTGCATAATTACCAGAAATAGACACTGAATGACCAAAGAAGTCTATTCGTGCTCTATCAGACGAAACGATTTTCGATTCTTGTACCCAAGTTGTGCCATTCCGTTTGAAGATATAAGCAGAACCTGCATTTTCTGAATAACCTCTGCCTGTTACATCATTATCATCATAATCCGCTCCGATAATCGCATTATCGCCATCAAGGGCGACAGAAACACCAAAATGAGCTTCCCTCGATCTATCCGCAGCGACGGCTTTAGTTTGTAAAACCCAGGTCGTTCCCGTACGTTTAAAGATATAGGCTGCACCTGATGAAAACATGAAATTAGATCCATCCGCATTTTCAGCATTAAAATAGGCACCGACTATCGCATATTCGCTACTAATGGCGGCAGAAATACCAAATGCTTCTCCAGATCTAACAGGTGAGACGATTTTCGATTCTTGTGTCCAATTCGTTCCTGTACGTTTAAAGACATAGGCAGAACCCTGAAATACATCATCGTTATACGCTCCTGCAATCACATAATCGCCATGTATTGAGACCGACAAACCAAAACGGTCATCCGCCGCTCTATCAGATGCAACGATTTTCTTCTCTTGTATCCAGGTCGTTCCAGACCGTTTGAAGATATAGGCAGAACCTCTTCCTCCATCATCATTAAACGCCCCGACAATGACATAATCACCATGTATTGAGACTGACAAACCAAAATTGTCATCCGCAGCTCTATCAGAAGCAACGATTTTTGCTTCTTGAACCCAATTTGTTCCCACGAGTCTAAAGATATAGGCAGAACCTGCTGCATTCAAGATATTAGCTCCTGCTACGTCAGTATCATCACCATTGGCTCCGACAACTGCATAATTGCCACTGATAGCGACTGAATGACCAAAAAGAGCATCTACCTTTCTATCAGAAGCGACTTTTTTGATAATTTGCCCCCAACTCAGTGATGGGCTTGCGCCTGAAGATACAGTTACTGTTTTAGTTACTTCGCAATTATTAGCATCCCTTGCGATGACCATATAAGATTGAGCGGCAAGCCCTGTAAAAGTACCAGACGGACTCTGAACACTTGTACTTGGATTAAGGGTATAAGTAAGTGCACCTGTACCACCTGCACCAGCTACCACTATTTTACCATCCACAACACCTTCACAACTCGTAGCCGTAGCGGTTGGATATATTAAAGGCAAAGACGTTGGTTCTGTCACAGTTACCGTTACTGTTTTGGTATTACTATTGGCATCTGAGGCTGTGAATGTATAAGTCTGCGCCGTCAAACCTGTGAATGTACCATTTGAAATTTGAGTACCAATATTGGGTGAAATAGCATAGGAAACAGCGCCTGTACCGCCTGTTGAAGATAACGTGACACGACCATCGTCTCCATTATAACAGTTTACATGTGTTACTGAGGGGGTACCTAAAATGATGTTGGTCGCTGCAATGACCACGTCATTGCCAGTACCGCCATTGTAATTGATATAGAAAGGCACTGTTGAACCGTTAAAATTAAGGAGCTGGTCTCCTTGATTCAATACGACACCCTTGTACTTAAATTTACCAATGACAGGATCTGTGCCATCGTTGATAACAACTAGGAATTCATTGCCTAATCTCGGTATATATCCCCCAGAAGTGACTAACTCCACACTGTTTAAGTCTATCAGACCGACAAGTTGTAGTGGGAAATGTTGCCCCGCAGTTGCACCCGCTCTCGTCGGACCACCGACATAGTAATTGAACTTTGAACCCGTTGCAAAGGTCGTTGCCTTAGTCGTTGAGGCGTTGGAAAAACTGTTGCTCACATTATTTGGGAAAAAACCTCCTATTAGGCTGTTCACAGTGATGTTGTGTTTGCCTGTGATACCGCCGGTATTCGTTACAACAACATCTACAGCTGCACTATTCGCACCTTTTGTACCATTGATAACCACATCTCCACCCGAGAATTGAGAGCCAATACCGCCAATGATTTGCACACCATGGTTATTGATACCAGAACTACCGCCTCCGATACCCGTCACTGTCAATGTACCCGATCCACCCGCATACATATTTGCTGAAGCCCAAACAAGGACACCTGCGTTGCCTGATGATGTGCCAACACCACCGCCATTACCTTCGACGACGACATTGCTGCCACCACTGGTGATTGAAGAACCGCCCGTTGCGACGAGAACGCCATAATTGTTATTGCCAGAAGAAATACCGCCCATACCTTTAATCAAAGCTGTGCCAGTCGTACCCCCAGATATGACACCACCACTTGATGCAATCTGTACACCGTGATTGTTATCACCTGTATCGCCGCCTTTGCCGCGCACAGTCACTTGACCCGTTGCAGGGTTGTTAAAGGTATTTATACCTATTTTACCCAAAAAGCCAACCGTCACACCTGTAAAGTTGCCAGAAGTTGTCCCAGCCCAGTTGCCTTCAACTGTTATATCGCCTTGTTGGGTCGTGATAGAACACCTTGTTCCGAGATAGACGCTCTTGCTCACTTTTACTGTTGCCGTACCTGTACCCGACAATGTGAAAAATGAAAGAATATCATTACTTAAAGGTTCTAAAACAACCTCATCTTTATCGCCTGTACTCGCATCATTGGTCAAGTCCAAGTCTAAATTGGCATTGGGGAGGAAGGTAATACCGCCACCAATGGAATAGACAACGTCATCACCCGCACCGCCGTTGACCGTTAGGCTTGGCATAGCCGTGATGTAATTGCTGAATTTAATCGTATCGTTACCCCCCTCAGTATTGATGACTATCGAAGTCAAACCTGACTTTGCAATATCCACTGGCATAGCTGTTGTCGCACCACCATTGAGTGCATATGTACGACCCACCGCATTGAAGTTAATGTTTGTACCGTTTTGGGTTACTTCTAATACATCACTATTACCAACCCTATCAGTAATAATTAAAGCACCTGCGACATTACTGACAACATAATCAGGATCAACAGGTGGCGGAGCACAATTTGTACCCGACACCACCCCACCAGGGGCTACCCAGTTGGCAGTTGTTCCTGTCAAAGTAAAATTGTTCAATGCACCATTGTTGCCAAATCCACTGGCATCCACAAGCGTATTGACTGCAGGACTGGTATTATTTCCTTCTGAAATACCTTGATTGAAATGATAGTTGGCAACTAAACCAGCTCTCGTGGTGGGTATTTCACAGTTCATATTGGTTTGGATATCGGACAATGTGAGCGCACGATTCCAAATTCTAACCTCATCGAGCTTTCCACTAAAAGTATAGCCTGAACCAATATCACAACCAATACCTAAATTCAAATTATTGGTAGGAATAGTCGCCGTAATAGCCTTAGTAGCAATCAAGACACCATTAATATAAACGTTTGAAGTCGTGCCATCAAAAGTTGCTGCCACATGTACCCATTGATTAATTGGAACAGTATAACCTGTATTATGACTATAACCCCAACCTGCTAAATGAGCATATATGACACCATTGTAAGTGGTCAAACCATAACCACCTCCCCAAGACCCTGACGTTGCTTTTAAGACAACTACTTGATAACCAGAAAGGGATGACCAATTACACCATGCCTCAACTGTCATAGCCGCAGAAATATCCAAACTTGAATTGTCTGGTACTACAATCTGTCTATTACTGCCATTGATAGAAAGTGCAGCACCTGCTAACGCCGCGACACCTTCGGCGGTCACTGCAAAATCATAGACACCTTCATCTGCATCATTGTTATTAACTGTTATGGTTGCATTCTGAACACCTAAAGCAGTAGGCGTAAATGTCACATCAAAAGTCGCACTGCTGTTAGCTGCGACTGTTGTAGGTGCGCCACTAATGACAAACAAAGTATTGCTTGTCACAATACTGCTGATGTTCAGCGTCCCTTCATCTGTATTTTGAATCGTATAGGTTTTCTTCGTAGAAGAACCCATACCTGCTTGTCCCAAGTTAGTACCATTAGCGGCACTTGTCGTCGTTGCCCCTTTTAAGATATTATTGCCATTTCCTGTTATGTTAATTTCAGGTTTTGCCAAGGTATTGTATCGCATAACTGACAAACCTCTTGCAGAGGACCCCTCAGTATAAGCGACCCTAATTACCCCATTTTTAATATCTATATTTTCGGCATAAGCGGCTGTCGGTGTAAAGCCTTGTTGACCTACATATTCCCAAGTGCTGCCATTAAACTTCATGACGCTGGCACGCGAAGTACTTGTAAGGTCTTGAAAACCAATATAAGGCACATCGCCATCGAAATCTAAGTCAACCCAGAAGGCCGTCGTTAGGTTTACAGCACCCACTTGCACCCAATTTGTGCCATTAAATGTCATGACGTTGACCCCATTTGAAGGGTTTTCGACATAACAGATATAAGGTACACCAGAAGCATTGGATTTCAATTTGACCCAATTAACATAGCCACCTCCAGAGGCAGTTGAAATACCCTGTTGACCCACATATTGCCATGAAGTGCCATCAAATTTCATTACAACTAATTTAGTCGTAGAATTCACACTTTCTAAAATGGAAATATAAGGCACACCATTGAGAATGGCAAGGTCTTGTACCGAGTGTGTATAAGGTGTAAAATTAGATGCGCCCACATATTGCCAAGTGGAGCCGTTATATTTCATCAAAGAAATACCGCCACCGCCATTGGCATATGTTTCATTGAATGTAAGGTATATATCTCCACCAGATATAGCCATTTTGGGTAAAGCACCATTGGGTTCTTTCTGGGGACCTACTTCTTGCCAGCTCGTTCCATCATACTTCCAGACCTCTAAAAGGTATTTGGTATATAAGTTAGCGTCTTGGTAAAAAGACTCCAACGTTACCCATAAGTTACCCGAATTATCTTTAAGAATACTACCATTCTGAGTAACTCCAAGGGTTGAAAAACCCCGTGCGCCAACTGCCGTCCAATTGGTGCCATCAAAGGTCATCACCGTTGCTTTATCGGCGTACTGTTTGTCATTAAATAGCACATAAGGCTTGCCAGATACATCTGAAATAATTTCGGGATAGTTGGCTTCCGCACCCGATAAATTCCGACTTCCCTCAAATTGCCAAACTTGTGCGTTAGTCGTAAAAGACAACGCCAGCAATACAGAAAAAAGAATGGATTTAATTATGTCTAAGTGTGTTTTCATACTAATAAATTTAAAAATTTAATAAATAGGTTTGTTTATTTTATGTTAAAATTTTGCCAATGCTTATTATTTTCCTAAGATAGGTCAATCAAAAAGAATGTGTACATGAAAAATGATAGTTGGTATCAAATCAATGATAGAATGCACGAAATCGGTGACCGTTGACAATCTTAATACAAAAATGCCCTATGATGCACTGTATGGTCGGGCTTGAGATTCTGAAAAGAATTTTACTGTTTATTACATAGGACTCATTTGGTTTTTTGGGGTTATGGTTTTAAAAACGACGCATCTTTTTTTACACGTATTATATATCAATCCTGAGCCACATCATTGGGCATTTTGTTTTTTTTCATAAGTACAGCACAAAGTTGAGCAATCTGATGTGTTGTTTTCCGTCAAATAGGTGTGTTTTTCCGTCAAAATGAATCTGACGGAAGCGAAAACTGCCTGAAATGGGTTAAAAAGGAATAAAAATCAATCGTTGAAATACTCGGAAGGCGATTTGCCAAAACGTTGTTTGAATCTACGAGAAAAGTGGCGGGTATCACTGTAACCGACTTTTGAGGCGACTTGTGCAATGGAGTTAGAATCGCGGTTTTCCAAAAGATGACGCGCTTCATTGAGCCGAATCTCTTGTAAATACTGCATGGCTGTTAGCCCTGTCAATCGTTTCAATTGGCGCAGCAAGGAAGATTCACTCATATAAAAGACCTCTGCCAACTTGGAGACGGAAAGAATATCAGATGAGAAGTTTTTTTGGACATATCCCTCAAAGTTTTCCAACCACTCACGGTCTGTTTCAGAAATAATGGGTTCTGAATCGGCTTGTTCTATATCTGAAAGAGACTCGTTTTCTCGAACGGCCTTATTTTTCAACAGATTTTCAATCCTAATCATTAATTCCTCTTCGTCAAAAGGCTTGGTGATATAATCGTCCACACCTATGCGTAGGGCTTTCAACTTGTCCGTCGTTTCGGCTCTTGCGGTCAACATGATAACAGGAATGTGGCGTGTCGCATCCTCTGATTTCAGTTTTTCAAGCAATTGAAAACCATCCATAACAGGCATCATGAGGTCTGAAATGATTAAATTTACTGAGGGGCCTCCTTTGTCGTCTTTGAGCACATCAAGGGCCATTTTGCCATTGTCTGCCGTTATGATTTGGTATTTTTCTTCTAAAACCAAGCGAATATAAGCCTGCAACTCAGGGTTGTCTTCTACAACCAATAGGGTTAGTTTGGGTATATGGGACAAGGACAATGCGCCCTTTTTTTGTTGCGGCGGTGGATAGGACATTGTATCAATTTCTTGTAAATGGGCGATGGGTAACTGCGAATCCTCAACCACTGAAACAGGAAACGTCACCTTAAATATAGACCCTTTCCCACGTTTGCTTTCCGCGTGGATGCTTCCACCAAAAAGCTGTGCATATTCTTTACAAAGGGCGAGTCCGATACCTGTACCACCTTCAGCAGGCCTGTCGGGTCGGTTGGATTGAAAAAAGCGATCGAAAACATGGGGCAAATCCTTTGGATGGATACCCGAGCCAGAATCTCTGACTTCAAGCAGAAGTCTATTCTTGTTTACGGTCTGAATTACTTTTATTTTACCGCCTTTCTGCGTAAACTTGAAGGCATTGGAAAGCAGATTGTATAAAATTTGGCGGTATTTTTCCCTATCAATTTGAACGACCAAGTTTTTGTCTGCTAAGAGTTCAATTGAAAAATCAATCAAATTGTTCTGTGCTAACGACTCAAATTGAGAAACATACCTATTGAAAAAAGAGGAGAGTTCGGTTGGTTCTTGTACCAACGTCATTTTGCCCATTTCTAATTTTCTTAAATCCAGTATTTCATTGACCAACAGCTGCAATTGTTTGCCATTTCGTTTGGCTATTTGCAGCAAGTTTAATTGCTTGTCAGCCAATTGGTTTTCTTTCAAAAGGGTATGAATAGGTCCCAAAACTAAGGTCAGAGGAGTCCGCAATTCATGGCTTATATTAGCAAAAAAGCGGGATTTTGCGACATCGAGCATCCGCAACTGGGCTTCTTGTTCCTGAGTGATTAGATTGGCACGGCGTAGTTTCAGATAATAGTAAGTTAATATCGCAGCAAAAAGAATTATCAAAAAACCAATTGCTAAAAGCCCATTTCTTTGCTGGGCTTGTTGTTCTATTTTTTTTACTTTTTTTTCATCATTGTAACGGGCATCCACTTCAATGACTTTATGATTTTCCGATTTTTTAACCCAATCCAACTTCAGGGCATGTCCTTCATTCATATAATACCAGGCGGAATCGGTTTGCCCCAAAGACTTGAGTTGGATCCCTCTAAATTCATAGGCAACATACAGCATACTGGTTCTTTCAAAACCTGCTGTAACGGCTTTTTTGGCTTCTATGATTGCAGAATCATTAAAAACCAATGCCAATTTGGTTTTATTGTACTGATAATGCAGCCGAGATATGCTATGGTACATAGCAGCAGATTCAGGATAATCTTCTAATTTTTGAAATATCCGTAAGGCAGCGAAACAGTGTTCGAGTGCTTTCTCATAAGACGTTTTTTTCAACAGAAAACTTGTAAGCATATGAGCATGGGCTTCGGATAGGTCTAATTTAAATTTAGGCGCAGTACGCAGTGCCTCCTGTGCATAAAACAAAGAAGAATCTCGATTCCGAGCAAAGACTCTGTAATAAGATGACATTCTAACGGCAAAGGCAGGATAAAGAGAGTCTTGTCCATAATGGCTAATAGCGTATTGAGCCTGTTGCAAATTTGCTAAAGATTGACTACTACGCTCCATGTTTTCGTGAAGCAATGCCAGAGAAATACAACTTTGGGTGTAAATATCCCATAATTTTTTTTCGCTGCTCTGTTCCTTAACATGCAGCAATATCTCCATCGCCAATGAATCGTGATCCGCATGTTCTAAAGCAGTGCCTTGTGCCAACTGCACCTTCAAACCAAAGCGGGAATCGAGTTGGTTTTGTTTTTTCACCTCTTCCATTAATTGAGCAACAATAATGTGGGCTGAATCATTTCTGTAGGATGCAATAAAAGCATTCGCTTTAGTTAAGTCCTGCATCATCGTATATTCATTGGGGCGATTCTGGGTATAGGCAAGTGGATGGGTTATCCATAAGAAGAAGCCCATTAAAAGAGTGGTTTTAACGCTGCATGTCTTATTTATGTTGATAGTTTGGTATAATCGTAACATTCTTGTCGTATAAACTTTAAATATAGTATGTGTTTAAATAAACAATAATAAAGTATTTGTCGATTGAAATTATCTCCAAAATAATAAATAGTTTATGAAAAAACAAAAAAGACACAAAATTATTTCAATCTGAGACGCGTAACAATCAAAATTTATATAATTAATTAGATTAATAGATTAAGGATTGCAGTAAATAATTTTTCAAGTTGGCATAAGCATCAAAGTCAATTAATACAGCAAATTTCATTTTGAATAATTATAAGCCTAACTTTGTGCTAATATAATCACTCAATTACAAATTCACCTAATATGTTGATAGATACACACGCCCACCTCTACTCAAAACAATTCAATAACGACCGTGCAGCCATCATGCAACGTGCCGATACTGAGGGGGTCAAAAAAATATACTTACCTGCCATTGACAGCGAAACACATGATGCGATGATTGCCCTCGAAGCCGAATATCCAGACCGTTGTTTTGCGATGATGGGCGTTCACCCTTGTAGCATCAATGCCGATTTTGAAAAGGAATTAGCCATTGCAGAAGACTGGTTGACGAAACGTCCGTTTTGTGCCATTGGCGAAATTGGTATTGACCTTTATTGGGATAAAACGTTTTTTGAACAACAAAAAATGGCTTTTATTCGCCAAATGCACTGGGCGCAAGACTTGGGTTTACCGATTATCATCCACAGCCGCGAAGCAACCGATGAGATTATTGAGATTTTGACCAAAAACAGCTTTTATACTGAGGGGGGCATTTTACACTGCTTCACAGGCAATGTCGAACAAGCGAAGAAGCTGATAGATTTGGGTTTTTATCTCGGTATCGGCGGCGTTTCGACCTACAAAAACGGTGGCTTAGACCCTGTTATCAAGGAAATTCCGCTTGAAAACTTGGTTATTGAGACCGATGCGCCTTATCTCGCACCTGTCCCTTTTCGGGGCAGACGCAATGAAACGAGTTATGTGAAATACGTAGCAGAAAAGATTTCAGAAGTTAAAATAATAGACATCAGAGAGGTGGCTCGTATGACCTCAGCAAATGCGGAAAAGATTTTTTCTAAGATGGGGCAGTTTGTGGCGCAGGTTTAAAAGGTATTGGCTTTATCATATTGTGTCTATACAAATGATTGTTTAACTTTGCACAGGTATAGTAAACAGAAATTTGATTCG
>JANLQI010000118.1:0-20579 GCA_031367705.1 Saprospiraceae bacterium
CGAATCAAATTTCTGTTTACTATACCTGCGCTTTCCTGCGCCTTAATTATTGGCATCAATATCTAAAACAATACTTAACAACATCGTCAAGTCTTCATAATATTCTCTAATGAGGTCAAAACTGACATTCGATTGCCACAATGCTGGCTCTAACAAATCTTTGTCTTGAGCGACTGCGATATAAATGTCACTCGCTATAAATGAAATATAGACCTCTTTTGTTTCTTTATCTCTGTATTTTAATATCGCTTCTTGCATTTCATCCGATAGAAAGCCGCGTGTATTGGCATTTACCGTAGCATAAACGACAAAAGTGTGCATAAATTTTTGCGTCAAGTTATCATATTGTCGTCCGCCTTTGGCAGTAAATGATTTTATGGTTTTGGATAAGAATTGACGTTCGTGGCGTGGCAAAACGAGGATTTCCCCCGACTCAGGTTGCACCTCACGGCGATAACGTGCATGAAGCATCACCCCTCTGAAAACATCGTCGAGCCTGTTGCGGACAGGCGAAAACTCCTTGACCGACAGCTCACTCATTTCAAAATCCAATTCGCCCATTTCACCTTTTATATAGTCTTCGCCCACATAATCGGGCGCGGCAGAGTTGAACAAACGGCTGGCTTGAAAAACATCACGTGAAATCGAAGCCTTTTCCATGTATTTTAAAGGCACGTTATACGTCACGTCATTGTCAATGAAATCGAGTAATAAAGTTACGACTTTGGGCTTAAAGGTTGCACGAAAGTTCTCCCATTCATTAAACATATAGGTAATGTAAAGAACAAGTGGAATGACCAAAACAAGGGTCAAGACAAGGATATTGAGATAAAATTGAAGGAAAATAATGCCCAGAATGGTTAAAAAGGCGATACCCATAACGGTCAACAAATAGTGTCGTTGCCGTTCCATACGCATCAGTTCTGGATGGATTGTGTGGTTGTAAAAATGACGTAAATCATTCAAGTTTTGCATAGTGGCTGTTTTCTCGTTAAGTCTGTAAAATAATTTGGTCAATTATGTAAGCAAATACTGAGGGGGTGTTTGTTGATTCATTGGTCGTCAAATGCTTATGCAAAGCAAACAAAATTATTCAATATCACAAAGAAAATAGTAAAATGATGAGTGATAAACGATGAATGATAAATTTGCAAAACGTTGATTTTCAAGCGTGCTACAAAATTCATCATTCATCGTTCATCATTTTATTGTTGTGCATCTTGCTTTGCAAATACCTTTTGCAACAAACTGGTTACACGTTCACCTTTGTCTGTCCGAATTGCCAATTCTTTTTGTTCGACCATCGAAAACAAACCTGTAAGGGCTTGAGTCGTTACATATTCGTCAAGGCTTGGGTTCACTTTCGTAATAAAAGGAATTTTATTGTACGTATTCACCGCATCCCCCCAATATTTACGTGCCTCAAATTTGTCGAGCGACTGCACGATGATAGGGCTAAATGCTTGGTACAATTGGTCATAAGTTGCCTTTTTCAAGTAAGAAGTCGCTGCATTTTTGTCGCCCATCAAGATGTTTAAGGCATCTGTAAACGTCATTTGCTTGATGGCACTGATGAAAATCGGCTTCGCTTTCGCTGCCGCATCTTCTGCCCCTGCATTGATTTTTTCTAAAATAATGTCTTCAACCTGATTGAATCCAGGGATGATTTTCAATTTATCCGTCACCTGACGCGCTTCGGGTGGCAAAAGAATTTTGTAAGCCGAGTTGAAAAAACCACCTTTTTGCGACAACACATCAGACCCTTTGCCGATACCGATTTCAAGGGCGGATTTCAAACCGTTGCCGATGTCTTCATTGGAAAGAATTTGTTGGGTCAAAATAGTCGTTGCCGCTTTCTGCAATTCGTCGCAAGCCGTCAATGTTAAGGTCGTAGCGACAAGTAAAATACCTAATTTTTTAAACATTACTTTTTTGTTTTTAAATGTTTTTATGTGAATAATCAGAAAATAATCCTAAATTTTACCCTTCAAACTCCTTCAAACACTTAGGGCAAAGGCAATTGTCTTTATAGCGTTGGTCTATTATTTCAGCCGTTCGAGGGTGTATTTTATCCTTTGCGCCTTGATGACACCAACAGGTTTGGTCATCGAGTTTATCTTCTTTGTAACAAATCATATCTTTATCACATTTTGGACACATCTTTTGAAAGCGTTTTACTTCAGAAATCACCGCAGCGCCCACTTGCCCACCTAAAGGCGGGTTCAATTTTTGGAGTTTTAGTTGAACCATCTCCATATTTGTAAACTGCTGTTTCAACTTATAAATGATTTCTTCCACAACTGTTTCAAGCAGTTTTTGCGGTTTGTCCATTTCGATGCGGCATATTTGGTACACGATTTCGTAGTTGACCGTTTTATCCACTTTGTCAACATCGTGTTCCCTCACAACCGTTGCGTCTTTTATATTGGTATCAATCCAGACATCCAAAATAAAATCATTGCCAATCAAGCGTTCTTCTTCGTATAAACCGTGAAACGCTCGAAAACGGACATTTTCTAAGGAGATACGTCCCATATTATAATTGCTTTATTTTAATTTAGCTTAGACCACAGATTTGACTGATGCGACTGGTTTGCACTGATTTTTTCTTTGTTTCATACAGATAAAAAAATCAGTGAAAACCAGTCATATCAGTCAAATCTGTGGTCTTCCTACGTATTGAACAATTGATAAAACCCTATTCAAAGCGCAAAAGTAGCTTTTTTTTGATTGGGTATTAACAAAAACTACCCCTCAGTATTTTCCTTATTTCTCAATTCTTATTACTACTTTTGTCCGACAGAGCATCATTTAAGCCAACTATAATGTATTGATTATCAGAATTTTAACAATGAAAAATATTTCCTTTTCTATAATTTCCTTTTTTATCATCGCCTTTTTTGTCACTGCCTGTGTACCACCTGAGTACAACAGAGACAAATTTGAAGGCACGTCTATTGATTTTTCGGACAAACAAGTCCAGGATATTTATAACTTACTTGAACGTCAATCTGCTGATACACTGATGAAGTATTTGAGTAGTCCAAACCCTACTTTGCGCTATGTCGCTGCCACCGCTTTTGGTTCTTTGAAAGAGAAAAAAGCATTGGATTCGTTGGCTATTTTGCTCAAAGATGAGTTTGTAGATGTGCGTATAGCTGCCGCTTATGCCATGGGGCAAATTGGTGAGGTGCGAGCAGAAAATATTTTGTTGGCAGCTTTTGAAAAACACGATACCATAGGCACATTTGCTAAATTTAATGCAACGATTATGGAGGCGGTTGGTAAATGCGGAACGAATGCGCGACTCCATGACTTGTGCAGTATTTCGACCTTCAAAATGACTGATACATTGCTACTCGAAGGGCAGGCTTACGGCATTTATCGCTATGGTTTGCGAGACAGTTATAACGTTGAGTCTATTCAGAAAATGAAGTATTTCGTTGAAAATCAAGGCTTTCCGCCTTCTGTTCGCTTGATTGGTGCGAGTTATTTGTCAAAAATAAAAGCGAAATACGATACAACTGTCACCACTTCATTGTCTTCTATTACCCTATCAGAACGCAACCCTGAAATCCGAATGGCTTTGGTGAAAACCTTAGGCAAGGCAGAGAACCCCCTCAGTATATTGCCTACTTTATTGAGCCTTTTCCGTAAAGAAACAGATTATCGAGTAAAAATAAATATACTCAATGCGGTCAATGAAATGCCTTACAACAGTATTCAACCGTTGCTGTTTTCTGCCTTACGCGACCGTAATATTCATGTAGCAAACACAGCTGCTGATTTGTTTGTTAAAAATGGTACTGAACAAGATGCACAGTCTTATAAAATGGCTTCTTCTGACGAAACTTTACAACCTTCTACAAAGCGTTTGATGATGGGTGCTGCCCTAAAATGGCTGCGTTTTTACCCACGTACCCGCGACTCTTTGAACAATGCGATGAAGGAATTGTATGTAAAAACAGCCAATCCTTACGAAAAAGCTGTTTTACTGAGAGGTCTTGCCAACTTCGGTTGGAACCATGAAATGTTGCGCGCAGAGGCTTTGAAAACAGAAAATGCGCCCGTTGTACGCACTGCTGCGACGGAAGCGTTGGCAAAAATTATCTGTTCACCCGATTTTTACCGCATGTTTCAAGGTTACTCGATGGGTGTCAAAAACCAGTTAAAAGCAGCTCTTTTTGACATCATTAATTCTGGCGATGCGGGGGCTGCAACCGTTGCCGCCGAAACGATTATCAAGCCCGAAGCGGAGTTGAATCGGTTAAGAATGAAGGAACAAATTCCTGAATTATATCAAGTCTTGCAACGCCTAAAAATGCCCGCACAACTTGAAGCCTACGATGCAATCTATAAGGCAATTGTTAAAATTTCTGATTCAACAACTATTAAAAAGAAAAAATTTACAACACCTCGCTCGATTGATTGGATTACATTGACAAGCATGACCGATTTTTCAAATGCCTTGATAAAAACGAGCAAAGGAGACATTAAACTGCGGCTTTTGCGCCAAAATGCACCTATTTCTGTTGCCAATTTTGTCAATTTGGCTAAATCCGGTTTTTTTAACGGAAAGACCTTTCACCGTGTTGTGCCTAATTTTGTTGTCCAAACAGGTTGCCCGCGTGGGGATGGTTATGGCTCTTTGGACTATACTATTTCGTCCGAATTGACCCCGATGCACTACAATACTGAGGGGTATGTTGGCATGGCTTCGGCTGGAAATCACACAGAGTGCAGTCAATGGTTTATCACGCAAAGCCCGACTTTGCACCTTGACCCGAACTATACCATTTTTGCAAAAGTGCTGGAAGGCATGGATGTAGTTGATAAACTTGAAGTAGGTGATATTGTTGAAAATGTTACGATAAACTAAAATTATAATATTATAAAACTAAATTATTTATGTCAGAAACAACGATTGTAAAAAATACGCCATTTACGGAAAAACACATCTCTTTAGGTGCAAAAATGGCAGCCTTTGCGGGTTACAATATGCCCATTTCCTATTCTGGTATCAAAGAAGAACACCATTGCGTCAGGACAAACGTAGGCGTTTTCGATGTGTCGCACATGGGGGAATTTATTGTTAAAGGCAAACAGGCTTTGGATTTGGTTCAAAAAGTGACCTCAAATGATGCGTCAAAACTCGCTATCGGTCAAGCGCAATATTCTTGTTTGCCCAATACTGAGGGGGGCATTGTGGACGATTTATTGGTCTATCGTTTGTCGGAAGACAACTGTTCGGAAGGCGAACAAGCGTTTATGCTGGTCGTGAATGCTTCAAATATTGATAAAGATTGGGATTGGATTTCAAGTTATGGCAAAGATTACGATACACGTCTTGTTAATATCAGCGACGACTCGGCTCTCCTTGCTGTTCAAGGACCAAACGCTACGGCATTGATTCAGACATTGACGGATGTTAACCTTTCAGACATTAAATATTATCATTTTGAGAAGGGGGTTGTGGCAGGTATTGAAAACGTCCTGATTTCAGCCACAGGCTATACTGGTGCTGGCGGTTTTGAGTTGTATGTCAACAATAAAGATGCTGTTCGTTTGTGGGATGCGCTTTTTTCGGCAGGAAAAGACCTCAATATTCAGCCCATAGGCTTAGGTGCACGCGATACATTGCGCCTCGAAAAAGGCTTTTGTCTCTACGGAAATGATATTGACGACACAACTTCACCCATAGAAGCAGGTTTGGGTTGGATTACAAAAACTAAAAAAGCTGCTTCTTTTGTGAATGTTGAGACTTTTAAACGCCAAATTACTGAGGGGGTCTCTCGCAAACTCGTTGGCTTCACACTCGATGACCGTCGTGTGCCGCGCCACGGCTACGTTATTTTTGATGCTGAAAACAATGAAATTGGTGTGGTCACTTCTGGCACTTCGTCTCCAACATTGGACAAACCGATTGGTATGGGTTATGTGAAAAAAGGATTTGATAAGGAAGGAACGGAGATATTTATCGCCTTTGGCGGGGGGAAAAAATTGGTGGCGACGGTGGCTAAGTTGCCGTTTTTGTGATTATCTGCGTTAAATTTTTATTTTTATCTAAAACCGATTAAATTTGTTCTAAAAGTAACGAGTAAATAATAAGTTAGTCAAATCCTGTTACGTTTCATAGGAAAATTTGACTAACTTATTATTTACTCGTTACAAAACATCTTTGATAGTTTAAATACACAATAAAATGGCAAATATCTTTTCTTCATCAAATATTATAATACAAAATACTATATTGACAACAGATATTGTTGATGGAGTGAATAAGACTACTGGAAGATTAAACCATACAAAAACGGAAATCATTCAAAGACCTCCTTCCAAAACTCAAACCAATATTAATGTTTTATTTGAAGCTATTAATAAAGAGCTTGCCAAAATTGACATTGAAAATGTTGTTGTAGAAAAAACACTTGATAATAGTATTTTGCTGAAAAGTGATTTACATAAAATGAGATTTTATCTTGAATTATTTTTGATAGATGAAGAACCTTTTTTAGAGTATGATATTGTTATTAATATATATATAAATCAAAAACACATATTTGGTACAGCAGGTTCAGTCAAAAAAACCTTTGCAGAAGTTAAACAATTTTTGAAGTAATATTTGAACATCACTATGAATTACCCTTATAGGTTATTGCCACAATTGAATTGCAAACATATAGAATTCAATGAAATGCATCAAAATTGCTTTATTCTTAGGCATACTGAGACAAAAGACATCAAAGATGAGTACGGAAAACTGCGTTCTGATTGTTTAGCTACCCAAACAGACCATTTAAGAGACTATTCTACCAACTTATTCCCAAATTTCACTGTAGAAGATGTCAAAATCCGCATTTTAAAAAGCGAGAACTTTGATTATTTTACCCAACTTTGGAAAAATGAAATGTTGTTTAAAATTCCACAACATTCTATTGACTTCGATATAGTGGACAACAGAGGTCTATTTTTTTTACGGATTGGGGACATTAGTGATGTTACATTCTTCAATTTTGATAATAGCTTACCCATAAAACCAATGTGTAAAGTCATTCATACGCCAATAAATGCTAACTTTTGGCATTGCTCCGTCCGTTGGTTTTGTGGTGATAAAGATTCATCTGAAATGACAAAAGGTGAAAGAAGAAGAATACTTTCGGTTGCTAAGACCTTTCTAATTGAAAATGCCTGTTTTGATTTAACAAACTACGAAATTATTCAAAACATTGATTTTGAAAGAATTACGCAATGATTTAATTCAACTTATAATTCAACCCCTTCGCCTCAACCGCCGCAATTAAATCAGAATCTACATTCACTTTTTTTTGTTAACAACGACTTGAAGTTTAGAAACAATTATTTCAGGAATAAATCTTATAAATTTCTGTCAAAAAGGCGGATGTAAACCAACCATTTTTAAAAGCTGTCTCAAATTCACAACACCATCTCGATTCAATTGCAGTAATTGAACCGTAGTTCGTCCAATAGCGGTCTTTCCATCAATCATCAAATCGTCTTCAATCCACTGAAAATGGTCTAACCATTTATCTTCTCTGGGATTGTAGAGACGACAAATTTGGTGTGTTAATGGGTCAAAATGATGTGTTTTATCTTGTTTGTAGCCATTACACCCTGCACAGCTACGTGCAATGTTTCCAAAAACTGACAATCCTCCTTTACTGGTAGGAACAATATGGTCAAATTGGAAAGAGTTAGATGAAAAATTTGGAGGCAGCCAACAGTACTCGCAAAACCCTTTGGATTCCGCTAAAACCAAACGTTGGACAGCAACAGGGATATAGGTATCAGCCATTGGAAACAACATTTAAACCTAAACTATCCATTAATTGAAGTAAGGGCATATTGCGAAGTTGCGCTAATTCAATAAGGTACTTAACACGTTCATTGCGTAAGGCTTCTTCTTCGGTAACTAAATTCATAAATTCAGTATGCTCTATTTCAGTCATTGTATTTGGTTCTAATTTTTGAATTAACAAGGCATAACGTTCTGCTCTTTGAGGCGGTAAAACGGTTTGATTGATTTTATGCAATAAAGCTTTTTCTTGATTTTTCGGGTCTGATGCTTTCTTCCGTGTGATGAGTGCATTGAGTTCTCGTGCAAAATACTCTAATTCATTAATAGGCATTTGAGAAACACCCAAAAGTAAGCTTTGGGAGTCAATACTCGATTGAACTTGTGTTGTTGCCATATATTTGCTATTTTTTATTTCAATAATTAGAACCGTAATATTTTAACAAAATTGCACTTTTCTTTCTTATTTTACAACTATACATGGCGATATTTCCGTTTTTGGTGCATTCAGCCAATTCAATATTTTTTTCAAACTCTTAATTCAACTTATAATTCAACCCCTTCGCCTCAACCGCCGCAATTAAATCCGAGTCCACATTCACTTTTTTATCGGTCGAAAACAAGTGTAGTGTTAAGCGATTGGTTGAATCCAATAGTTGTGTTTTGAGTTTATGTTTGCCTTTAAACTTTTGACACATTTTTTCTAAGTCTTGAATCAGTGTTTCCGTCACGATTTCAATTGGAATCATCAACGTAATACTTTCGGTCAATGAATTACCGAGCGAAGCCAACTGTTTCACGTCTTTTATTTTCAATTCAAACTCTTCTGAATTCCACCGTTGCTTCATATCACCTTCAATCAACACCGAAACGCCAGGTTGTAAAATAGGACTGAACCGTGCATAATCCTCGTTGAACAAAGCAAATTCCTGCGAACCTTTGTAGTCTTGAATCACAAACGAACCAAAACCCGTTCCCTTTCTCGAAACCCGATGACTGACAGATGAGACAAAAGCGGCAACTTTAACACGCTGATTTTTAAGGTCTTGAACTTTGTCAAGCGTTGTATTGGCATAAGCCAATTCCACTTTAAAATCATCAAGCGGATGCCCCGACAAGTAAATGCCTACGCAATCCTTTTCATAATTTAATTTTTGAATCAAATTCCATTCTTCGACCTTTGGTACTGAGGGGTCCTCCAACATCGCATCTTGCGAGGCTTCGCCAAAAAGAGAGATACTCGCCTCCGCTTTCTGCGATTGATAACCTGCACCGTAGCGCAAAAGATGTTCAATAAACGAGTCATATTTGTCAGACTGAGCAAAATAAGCGGCTCGTGGCAAGCCAAAACCATCAAACGCACCCGATTGTGTGAGCGATTCCATCACTCGTTTATTGACCGTCCGCAAGTTTTGACGACGCACAAATTCATAAATATCGTTATAAGGCCCATTTTCCTTGCGCTCTAGAATCAAGGCTTCAACGGCTGCTTCACCTACACCTTTTATAGCAGACAATGCAAACCGCACATCACCTTTTTTATTAACTGAAAATTTAATATTACTTTCATTCACATCAGGTCCCTTTACGGAAATATTCGCCGAGCGACATTCCTCCATGAAAAAAGTAATTTTATCAATATTCGATTGATTATTGGACAAAACGGCAGCCATGTATTCGGCAGGGTAGTGGGCTTTTAAGTAAGCCGTTTGGTAAGCCACAAACGCATAACAAGTTGAATGCGATTTGTTGAAGGCGTAAGACGCAAAGGCTTCCCAATCCGTCCAAACTTTCTCACATATTGCTGTAGCATGACCATTGGCTTCGCAACCCGACAAAAATTGCGGTTTCATTTTGTTCAAAACCGCTATCTGCTTTTTACCCATTGCTTTACGCAAAACGTCGGCATCTCCTTTGGAAAAATTAGCCAATTTTTGCGATAACAACATAATTTGTTCTTGATAAACACAAATTCCGTAGGTTTCATGCAAATATTCCTCCATCGCATCAAGGTCATAAGTCACCTTTTCACGTCCCCATTTCCGATTAATAAAATTAGGAATATACGCCAATGGACCTGGGCGATACAAGGCGTTCATCGCTATCAACTCATCAAATTTCGTGGGCTTCAATTCCTTCAAATATTTCTGCATACCCGCGCTTTCAAACTGGAAAGTCGCATTGGTATCACCGCGTTGATAGAGTTCATAGGTCTTTGCATCGTCCAAAGGAATGGTGTCAATGTCGATTTTTAGCCCATGGTTTTGTTCAATCAATATCAAAGCGTCGCGCATGATTGTCAACGTTTTTAGACCTAAAAAGTCCATTTTGATGACCCCCGCATCTTCGATTACGTTGCCTTCAAACTGCGTAACCAACAAATCAGAGTCTTTTGAAACGGCAACGGGGATAATTTCCGTCAAATCTTTTGGCGCAATGATGATGCCTGCCGCATGAATACCCGTGCCACGTACCGAACCTTCCAAAATCAAGGCTTCGCGCAAAACGGCTGAACGAGGGTCGCTTTTATCCGCTAAAATTTCACGTAATTGTTTTGCATTGTCAATGTCTTCTCCTGGCAAGCCTTCTTTATCGGTCAAACCGCCTTCGCCACTGAGGGGGGCTTTGAGCAAACGATTGAGCTTGATGCCAGGTTTGTCGGAGACCAATTTTGCGAGCGCATTGGCATCACTCAAAGGCAAATCCATGACCCGCGCCACGTCTTTAATAGACATTTTTGCTGCCATTGTGCCATAAGTGATGATTTGCGCTACTTGGTTTTTACCGTATTTTTGAACCACATAATCTAGGACTTTTTGACGACCTTCATCATCAAAATCCGTATCAATATCGGGCATGGATTTACGGTCAGGATTCAAAAAACGTTCGAAAAGTAGGTTGTATTTGATAGGGTCAATATTTGTAATGCCAATGCAATACGCAACGGCTGAACCTGCTGCCGAACCACGACCCGGCCCAATAAACACCCCCAAATCCCTTCCCGCCTTGATAAAATCGGCAACAATCAAGAAGTAACCCGCAAAACCCATTGTTTTGATGGTAAAAAGCTCGAAATTCAAGCGTTCTTCTACTTCTGCTGTAATGTCTTTATAGCGTTCCCTTGCACCTTCGTAAGTCAAATGATGCAAATAATCGTCTTGATTCGTAAAATTTTGAGGAATAACGAAGTTTGGCAACATGATGTCTTGCTTCAATTTCAAAACATCACATTTGGCAACAATCTCATTTGTATTGTCAATCGCTTCTGGCACATCGCTGAAAAGCTGCGTCATTTGCGACGTTGTTTTGAAGAAAAACTCGTCGTTTGGAAAGGCAAAACGGGTATTTTTCTTTTGCCCATCTTCGTCCGTAAAGTCGTCGAATTTTGGCGTTGATTGTTTCTCACCTGTGTTGATACACAATAATATATCGTGTGCATTGGCATCTTCGCGGTCAACATAATGCGAATCGTTAGAAGCAATGACCTTGACATTATATTCTTTGGCAAAACGCAACAACACTTCATTGACCAAAATCTGTTCCTTCAAATTGTGGCGTTGCAACTCAATATAATAGTCTTCGCCAAACGTATTGAGCCACCATTCAAATTCCTTGCGCCCTGCATCTTCACCGTGCATCAAAATCGCTTGCGGCACAGACGCACCCAAACAGCAAGTCGTGGCAATCAAACCTTTATGATATTTTTCAACCAATGACTTATCAATACGTGGATATTTGGAATACATGCCCTCCATGAAACCGAGCGAACACATTTTTGTCAGATTTCGATACCCCTCAGTATTTTTGGCTAAAAAGAGCTGATGAAAACGTTTGTCTTTTTTATCTTTTGAAAACGACTTTTGCGTTCGGTCATCAACCAAATAAAACTCACAACCGACAATCGGTTTCACCGTATTGCCTTGTCTCGCAGCTTCTGCCACGAACTCGAACACGCCGAACATATTGCCGTGGTCGGTGATAGCGACTGCGGGCATACCGTCTGCTGCTGCTTTTTTAAATAATTTAGGAATCGAAGCCGCTCCGTCAAGAAGCGAAAATTGCGTATGGCAATGGAGATGTGAAAATTTCATTGTCGAAACATTTTGTTTCGCAAAGATACGATTTTTTGCTTGATACTGAGGGGGTGAGTTTTCCACAAAATCTAATAGAAATCAACAGTTTGTAACATCGTCTCCTTCCCAATCAGCAGAGTTAGGATTAGTATCGGGATAAAAAAATGCCAACCTTGCGAGGTTTTTCAATATCAAATTAAGTTCAGCAGGTGCGGGTTCACCTTTTTGCAAAACGATACCATAATATATGTCCGCATGAAAAGGGTTCTCAATTTGCTTCGAAATTCGGACAAAAGCACCTAAATCTATAACAAATTTATGACGAATAGTGGCTAAACCTGAAAATGTTTTAGCCAATGAGTTCATCGCTTGTCCTTGATTTTTACAAAATGTAGCTGTTGTAAAATTTAGTCTATTTACCGAAACTTCATCTATTCCAGATGGTGAGCGAAAGGCAATATGCGTGATTTTTGAAGGATTTTTTTTATCAATATGAAAAGGAGAAAAGATAATTCTAACGAGTTTTTCGCCCTCTTCGAATATATCAGGCACAAAAATGGGCATTTGAAATGTTTGTTTTTATTCGGAAAAATATTGTTTAAGTTCTCTCTTAAATGTGTTCATTTGTTCTGAATTTGTAATAATAAATTGATTTTCAATCTTTTGAGTGATGCTATTATTTTGAATATAATAGGTTGAAAACTTTTCACCGACTTCTAACATCAATTCATTTGAACCTTTATGCCACTCAATCGTAATCGTACCATTCGGAGTTGGTAAAATACCCTCTTCACCAACGATTTCTAAAAGAGCATTAGGTATTTTTTGGAAAATAAAAACCGTGTTATCAACGACACTTTTATCTATGGCACAAGCACCATAACCGTCCCAATCTTCTTGAAGAAGTGCCAATTTTTCAACATAACCCATCAGGTTTTGGTGAATTAAGTCTTTGCTTTTTGAATATGGAACATCTAAAATGTGCATTTTTTATTGATTTTGATGCAAATAAAGGCTTTTTTCGCAAATTTCAAAAAAAAGAATAAAAAAAGCGGTGACAAAACCTAAGTTCGTCACCGCTCAATTACACCCTCTATTATGAAAAATCAAACTATATTTTAATTTTCAGAAAATTCCATCCTTGCACTTTGCTTTTCGTAGGCTTTGCCCAGATTGTCGTAACGTGCATTGATTTTATCTTTCAGTTCTTTTCTTGCAAAGAAAATGCGACTTTTGACCGTGCCAAGGGGCAACTGTAAATCGTCAGCAATTTCTTGATATTTAAATCCTTGATAATGCATCACAAATGGCACTTGAATACTCTCATCGAGATTATCAACCATATTAGTAAGTTCCTGCATCATTATATCACTTTCTGCACGATTAGGTGTTGAAACTGTCACCGAATTGATGAAATACTGATTGTCAGTACCATCCATAATCGTGTTAGATTTTACTTTTTTACGATAGTTATTGATGAAAATATTTTTCATAATCGTAAAAAGCCATGCTTTGAAGTTCGTTCCGCTTTGGAATTTATCGCGGTTCGTAATCGCCCTAAATGATGTCTCTTGAAACAAATCTTTGGCGTCTTCCACGTTTTTAGTCAAGTTGTAGGCAAATGAATGTAACATCGTTGACATTTTGTTTAAGTTACTATCGAATTCTAATGTTGTCATTATAAAAGTATTTTAGTCAGGTGATTGATTATGAAAGCTGAATTACTTGATTTCTTTTTTTAAATTTTGATTTTGTTCATCTTCGTTTTCTCTTTTGATGATACAAAGGTATATCCTTGTTTAACAAAAACCAAATAAACGTTAAACATTTTTTAGTTCGGAATTTTAAAATATGCTTGCGTTGTTCGTCGAAAGATACCCTAATTGATTGATAATAAATTGATTGTTGCTATTTAGAATCATTATTGTAGTGATTTATCTTTCAGAAAAAAATGAAAATTAATTCATTTTTTCTTACTTTTTGACTCAACTATGACAAAACTTTCTACCTTCGTTCAACAAAAACGCCTTCTCAACCGACATTTTCAACGTTTTTTTAGCACATGAAGAAAGACAAAAACCTTTTTTTTAGAAAAGAACTGCTCGAGTGGTTCGCTATAAATCACCGCCCCATGCCCTGGAAAGGGGAGCGCGACCCATACATTATATGGTTGTCCGAAATCATTTTGCAGCAAACGACGGTCGCACAAGGCACAGCCTATTTTGAAAAATTTCGAGAGCGATACCCCTCAGTAAAAGACCTCGCAGAAGCGCCTTCTGATGACGTGATGAAAATGTGGGAAGGATTGGGTTATTACTCGCGGGCGCGAAACCTACATGCGACGGCAAAACATATCAATACAGAACTAAGAGGAGTGTTTCCTAAAACTTATGAAGACATTTTAAAACTAAAAGGTATTGGACCGTACACCGCCGCCGCCATCGCTTCCTTTGCTTACGACCTACCTCATGCGGTTTTAGATGGTAATGTATATAGGGTTTTATCTCGTTTTTTTGGCATCGAAACGCCCATAGACACGACCGAAGCGAAGCATATTTTTACAGAATTAGCCAATGACATTTTAGACAAAAAACGCCCCGTCGACTTCAACCAAGCGATCATGGATTTTGGCGCAACGTTTTGCACACCTGCAAAACCTAAATGTGTTGAATGTTCACTTCAAAATAAATGTTCTGCTTTTCAAACCAATAAAGTAGATGTTTTGCCTATAAAATCGAAGAAAATGGTGCGTCGAACGCGTTATTTCAATTATTTAGTAATTAACGAAGGTGATTTTGTGTATATAAGAAAAAGGACAGAAAAGGATATTTGGCAAGACTTATATGAGTTTCCGCTTGTTGAAACGGGAAATATGGTCGAAATACTGAGGGGGGATGAGTTGCCTAATTTTTCAATTAATTTGTCTGAATTGCGCCTTTTAAAAAAATCGCAACCATTTCAACAGCTTTTAACACATCAAAAAATAGTTGCAATCTTTTGGGAGTTTGAATCTTCAAAAACAGCTTTTATACTGAGGGGGGGCAATTTTTTAAAAATTGAACGTCAAAACTTAAAAGATTATGCCTTTCCAAAAACAATTGACATATATTTAAAAGAAAAAGTTTTGACTTTGTTTTAAATTCTTTCTTTTTTGTTGAAAAATTAAAAAACCTTTTTTTACTTTTGTCGCCATACTCAAAACCTTTTAATGGAAACCGAGAAAGCTTTTTCTTAATCATTTCTAAATCCAGAAATCATGTTAAACAGAGTCACTTTAATTGGGAATTTGGGCAGAGACCCAGAAGTTCGTCGCCTTGAAAATGGTACGGCTGTTGCAAAATTTCCCATTGCAACGAATGAAAACTACAAAGACAATAACGGTGAATGGCAAACAATGACAGAATGGCATGATGTCGTTTTGTGGCGTAACAATGCTGAAATCGCTGAAAAGTATTTCAAAAAAGGAACTTTAGTTTTTGTTGAAGGCAAAATCACGCACCGTAAATACACGGACAAAACGGGTATAGAAAGATATACCACTGAAATTGTTGCAAATAATTGCCGTGCTTTTGAAAAACGAGAAAGCAATACGAACTTCCCAACAGAAGACTCTCCTTATGCTAACCGTTCTTCTAATCAATCAACAACAGCAACGACAGTGGCAACAACAGATGAATCAAAATCCGTTGACTTTGAAGTTGTTCCACAACACGAAATGGCAGACGCGCCGAGTATGGAAGGCGGCAACGATTTGCCATTCTAAATACTTGATAATAAATGAATTACATAAAAGAACTTTCCTTCTTGCTAAACAGAGATGGAAAGTTTTTTTATGTATATCATAACACCCCTCAGTATTTTGCGTTTAAAAATGGTTTAATGTTGAGTTCTAATAAAAAAATAATGACAGTTCAGAAAATTCTAAGATTTGCGCTTTTGCCCTTTGCTCTTTGCCTTTTGCTTGTTGCCTGTGGCGACGACTCTTTTGCGCCTAAACCAAGAGGTTATCCGCGTGTTTTTTTACCTGAAAAAAGCTATAGGCAGTTCGACACAAATTTTTGTGCGTTCACGTTTCAGTATCCAAATTATGCCATTTTTGAGCAAAAGTCCTTGTTTTTTGAAGAAAAACCACCGTCTAACTGTTGGTTCAATATCAATGTGCCGAGCTTGAATGCTGAAATTCATTTCAGTTATTACGACATTCACGGAAAAGCGGAATTTGAAAAACTGCGGAAAGATGCCTTTGAATTGGCGGGTAAACACGTTGTCAAAGCCGATTTTATTGATGATCGACCTTTCCGCAATGCGCAAGGGGTGGGTGGTTTTGTATTCGATATTCAAGGACCTGCGGCTTGCCCTTTTCAGTTTTATATGACCGATAGCACAAAACATTTCCTAAGAGGTGCGTTGTATTTCAACGCTAAAATGCAGCCCGATTCACTCGCACCGATGATTCAGTTTTTGAAACAGGATATAAACAAGATGATAGAGACGTTTGAATGGAAAAAAGGATGAGCCCCAAATTCGATGTCTCCAAAATTCTAACAAATCAGCATGTAATTTTGGCATTTAGAAATGAATGTTTAAACCATATTGATATTTAAACGTTACTTTTGCAGGAAATTAATTTAATTACAAAATCATAATAAAAAAATGGAAGTAGCTACGAAAACGCCGGTTCTTTTATATACCGAGCAAACACCGAATCCCGAATCTTTGAAATTCGTTACGAATCGGATGTTGTACCGTGGCACGGCTGATTTCCGCGATGAAGCATCCGCACAAGACTGGTCGCCTTTGGCTATCGCTCTTTTTGAGATGCCTTTCGTGAAAGGCGTGTACATCTGTAACAACTTCGTGACCATTTCGAAAGAATTTAACTACGAATGGGCTGAAATTATGCTCTCAATCAAGGACTTTATCAAAACATATGTAGAAAAGGACGGTTTGATATTGAATGAAGGTTATACGGAATATATCGAATCGCAGCAAAAAAGCGACGTTGAAGAATATACTGGCGACAATGCAGAATTAGTCATTCGTATCAAAAGTTTGATTGATACTTATGTCAAACCTGCTGTCGAAATGGACGGTGGCAATATCGAATTTAAATCATTTGACAAAGGTACAGTCAATGTTATTTTGCAAGGTTCGTGCAGTGGTTGTCCGTCTTCTACGGTCACTTTGAAATCGGGCATTGAAGGTATGTTGACGCGTATGATACCCGAAGTTAAAGCTGTTGAAGCTGAAATGGGTTAATTGGTCAAGAAATATCTTTAACAAAAACCTCGCAGATGCTTTTCTGCGAGGTTTTTATTTTTATAATAAAAACTTTACGTTTAAATGTTTGTGGTTCAGTCACTTTTGACGAATATTGTCGTCTAATAACTGTCTTAACAATTTATTTTTCAATCAAAACTCGCCTTTATACTGAGGGGGGCTTAAAACATAAAAAAATCATGGCATTCGAGGATTTACTCAAAGGAGCGAGCGATATGCTCAACAAGGCAAAAGAAGCAATCGAAGAAACAACAGGTGTTGATTTAGATGCAATCAAAGACAATGTGGCGGACAAACTCGAACAAGCAAAAGATTTTGTTTCAGACAAAGTGGTAGATGCGAAAGAATTTGTTTCAGACAAAGTTGAGGATGCTTCAGAATTTGTTTCGGATAAAGTAGAAGATGTAAAAGAAGCGGTTTCTAATTCTGGCGATTTGCTCGAAAAAGCAAAAGGCGCTGTTGGCGGTGCTAAGGATGCTGTTGTTGACAAAATTAGAGATTTGACTGACGGCGACGATGATGAAAAAGTAGCTTAATGTAAAATTAAGTAAGGTTAATTAAAAGTCCCAAATTTCTTGTTGAGAAGTTTGGGGCTTTTAATTTTTTAGTTAAAAAAACGTCCCGAATACGTACTGTATCGGGACATCGCATCAAAAAAACAGCAGGATATTAAAACGAGAGAAAAAACTTACTGTTAACAACAGGGTTCATTCCGTTGTTATTGTAAAACGGGTTTAAACCCGTTCTAAGGTAATGTAACATATCAGAACTGACTAATGCGACGAATGACTTTGTACAGTCGAGTGAATTCGTTGACCTCTTCATTAAAAGGGTCGTGTTCAAGGTAATTTGCAGAGATAAGTCTCAGGTTTGTAATGCGTCCACCTTTATTTTTGATGCACTTCACATATTTAACCCAAACAGAACCATTGCTGCGGACAGCATAGATTTCATTTTCTTTGACATCTTGCACGCTGTTGATTTCGCGGCAAACGACAATGTCACCGTTGTTGATAACAGGCTCCATTGAATTACCATTAATAGGAAAGGCGACCAAATTGCCACCAGAAATGCCTGGGATAGCAAAATGACTGTTGCTTTCGCGCGAAAAACTACCAACATCAACGGCTGTACCTGCAAAGGCTTCAACGCTTGTAAAGGCGATATTACCTTTTGGTCCTTCGCTAAAAGTGTACATATCGTACATTTTTGATGCTTGGGAATCGTCTTCAAAAGGTTGACCCATGCCTTCAATCATAAAGGATTCGCTGATGTTGTAGGCGCGGCAAAACTGACGTGCTTGACCGTAATCAATGACACGTTTACTATTAGGGTCGAGGTAAGCTCGAATAATATGTCCGTAGCTTTTGTTTCCTAATACTTTTTCGGCGACATCACCAACGCCCCGTCCGTTGCGGTCATTTTTGATAATCGTCCCTTTATCTTCAAGTTGTTTGAAGATTTTTACGAATCGGTCATTGAGCATGACTCTATCTTCTCTTATCATAGCATTTCAGAATTTTAAATTAAGAAATATCTTTTTTTGATAGTGATTTAAAACATTTTCACTAATTAAGAGTCAAAGTTAAAACAAATGATTTTTATAAACAAATTTTTTGAATAAAAATATCAACTTTGTTTCAAAATATTTTGTTTTAACTTTTAAGCGTTTGATAATCAGTGTTTTGTAAACAGATTTTTCATTACACTTTACATTTAGTTTCATACAAAAAAATCCAATTTGTTTTACCCCCCTCAGTATAAAAATGGAAAAGGACGATGTTTTTACCTTTTTGCTATTTTATGGAAAAATAAACAAACAAAATAACAAACAAAATCCAGAACGTATAAAGCGATAAAAGTGTCCTTTTCGGCATAATATCTATATATTTTGTTGGAAAAAAAGGATGAAAAACGTACTTTTACGCGAATAAAATTTCATATCACCTTGGATTTGATTTTTTTTTTCTATTTTCACAAATTCAAAAAACAGTAACTCGAATCTTTATCTATGGGAATTATTATTTCTCTACTCAATCATAAAGGAGGTGTCGGCAAAACCACGAGTGCCATTAATATTGGTGCAGGTCTCGTCGAACTTGGTAAAAAAGTGCTGCTCGTTGACCTCGACCCGCAAGCAAACTTGACGCTTTCACTCGGTATCCCGCGTCAGCGTGTGACTATTTACGAAGCTTTGCGCGGTGAATCTGAGCCTGAGCCTTTTGAGGTTCGGGAAAACCTACACGTTATTACTTCGTCGCTTGACTTGTCGGGTGCAGAAATGGAACTCATCAATGAAGCGGGGCGTGAATATATCCTTCGGGAAATGTTTGAACCGTTGACAGAGATATACGACTATATCATTATTGACTGTCCGCCGTCGCTCGGTCTCTTGACTTTGAATGCCTTGACGAGCTGTCGTTACGTTATTATACCGTTACAAACCGAGTTTCTCGCTTTGCAAGGTTTGGCTAAAATCAAGCAAGTGATTGATAAAGTTAAGTTTCGATTGAACAAGAACCTTGAAATCGGTGGTGTCGTAGCAACAATGTACGATTCTCGCCGTATTTTGAATCGCGATGTTGTGGAGACAATCCATAAATATTTTGGCGAAAAAGTATTCAAGACTTATATCAGAGATACTGTTGCGCTTGCAGAAGCTCCTGCTCAACGGAAAGACATTTTTATGTATCAGCCTAAATCGGTTGGAGCAAAAGACTATATGAGTCTTTGCCATGAGATTTTAGAACGGATGGAAAATGTACCCGCCGAATAAAATTCTTGAAGTAAATGGCAGCTTATTAGTGACAAATTTGAAATCATGGAATCATGAGTAAAAAAAGATTTTCAAGCGGACTCGATTCGCTCTTCGATAGTCCACGTGACGAACAACCTTACACCGATTCGGTATCAGCGGCGCAAGCACCGCCCCCCTCAGTATCAGAACTCGAGGCGGAGGTTAAAGCCGTTGTGATGAAACGTACGACCACTAAAAATTTCACGAGTGACCTTGATTCGTTGTTCCAAGAAGCATTTTCTGAGGCGATTGGTGAGCAAGCAGAAAAAATGCGCTTGGCTACGGATGTGGATGATCCTTTCAGTACTAAGCGAAATAAGTATAAAAAACCATTAGCAGGACTCGATGCGCTCATTCGTGAGACGGTCGACACTTCACTCGTTGGGCTTGAACATGCACCAATTAAACGGTTTACGATTTTGTTTGAAAATAAGAAAATTGAAAAATTGAAAAATATTGCCAAACAAGAACGCGCCTTTGTCAAAGACCTTGTTGGCGATGTCTTGACGGAGTTTATTAATAATTATGAACGCCAACATAAATAAAAGGGGAAAGGGCAAAAAAAACAAAGAGCAACAGTAGCACAAACTGTTGCTCTTTGTTTTTTTTGCCCTTT
>JANLQI010000120.1:0-20314 GCA_031367705.1 Saprospiraceae bacterium
GGTTCGGATAAAACGCTGAAAATCAAAGTTGTACGTGATGAAGTGTCAGAAAAAAATGTGCCTTATTTTGGTATGTTGAACGATAAAGTAGGCTATATCATTTTGACAACTTTTACGCGGGATGCGGGTGAAAACGTCGAAAAAGCGTTCAGAGAATTGAAAGAAAAGAACCCAAATATGAAAGGTTTGATATTTGACTTGCGTGGCAACGGCGGTGGTTTGTTGAACGAAGCGGTCAATATTTGCAATATTTGGATTCCAAAAGGCGAAATGGTAGTGACCACACGCGGGAAAGTGGTGGATTGGGATAGAAGTTTCAAAACGCTGAATCCTTCGGCTGACGAACAAATGCCGATTGTGGTTTTGGTGGATAAAGGAACGGCTTCAGCATCTGAAATTGTTTCGGGTACATTGCAGGACTATGACCGAGCAGTGGTTGTTGGACAACGCAGTTATGGTAAGGGTTTGGTGCAAAACATCCGTGACATTGGCTATAATTCTAAATTAAAATTGACGACAGCGAAATATTATATTCCAAGCGGTCGCTGTATTCAAGCCGTTAAATACGATAAAGGTACGCCTGTAGAGTTGCCCGATTCAGCCCGTGCGAAGTTCAAAACAAGGGGCGGACGTGAAGTTTTAGACGGTGGCGGTGTGAAACCCGACATGGTTTTGGATAAATCAGATGATTTAGGTTTAATGAAAACTTTGAAAGAGAAGTTTTTGATTTTTGACTATGTGACTATGTACGCACTAAAAAATCCGACGATTGCTGAACCTGAAAAATTTCGGTTTACTGATTTCGACGATTTTACTACATTTTTGGGTAAACGCAATTTTCAGTACGATTCCGAAAGCGAAAAACTATTGAAAAAGCTGAAAGAAGAATCAAAAAAAGAAAAATATGCAACAATTGAAGGGGAATTACAAGCTATAGAAACTAAAATCACAGTTGACAAAAAGAACGATTTGCAAAAACACAAGGCAGAAATCGTTGATGAAATCGAAAAAGAAATCGTTTCCCGTTATTATTATGAGAATGGTTTGATAAAAATTGGCTTACGCAATGACATCGAAATCCAAGAATCATTAAAATTGTTCAACGATTTAGGGCGTTATAAAGCCATTTTGAAAAAATAAATCTTTTATTTTAACAATACGAATCGGCTCAAAGTTATCTTTGAGCCGATTTTTTTTTATGTAACACGAACTTATAGTTCGCAAAATACTGAGGGGTATAAAAATGAGCTTGATATTAAACATTGAATCAGCAACCGATATATGTTCCATCGCCATAAGCCGGGATAACGAAATATTAGCCTTACGTGAAATTGTGGGTAACAGCCACGCTGAACAAATGACTTTATTGATAAATGAGTGCTTAGACATTGCAGGTCTTAAAATCAATGATCTGGAAGCGGTGGCGATTAGTAATGGCCCTGGTTCTTATACGAGCTTGCGGATTGGTGCTTCCACAGCCAAAGGAATCTGTTATGCACTCGATTTACCGTTGATAGCCATAGATACGCTTGAATCCTTAGCGTTGGCAGCTTTCAATGAAGCCAAAGACGAAGACGCTTTGTACTGTCCGATGATAGATGCGCGCCGTATGGAGGTTTATACTACCTTATATAAGTATTCAAAAGACACAGGCGGCTTAGAAGAAATTGAGCCCATGCATCCAAAAATTATTGACGAAGATTCGTTTTCAGAATATTTGGAGAAAAATCAAAAAATTATTTTTTGTGGCAATGGTGCACCAAAATGTCAAGAAACTTTGCAGCAACCTTACACATTGTTCTTACCTATCATAAGTTCGGCACGATATTTAATATTAATAAGTTATAAAAAAAACCTAATACAGGAATTTGTAGATGTGGCGTATCACACCCCTCAGTATTTGAAAGCCCCGAATATCACAAAACCTAAGCAACGCTTGTAAAATAAATGTTATTCGTTAAAAACAATTTAATTCATTCACTAATTACATAAAAAATCTAATTTATTGGATTAAATTATATATAAGTGAATGAAATTAAGAATAATGAGTGAGACATATTTTATATGTTTTGAATGAAATTTAAAAATAAATTGGTTTTTTATCATATAAACAGGCACGGATTTTGTAATATAGGTTAAAAAATACTGTTATTTAATAAAAAATGCAGTATGTGAATAAAAAATCAATTAAAAATTTTGACTATTTACAAAAATAGTTTCTATATTAGCCTTTAATTAATCAATAATCAAGATTTAATGTGATTAAAAAGTTGGCACAATTTTCTTATATTAAAAACATAATTTATTAATGAAACTACACTATTTCAACTTTCACATTGAATTTATTTTATCACCACTTTATTTAATAAACGTAAAATGAGAAAACAGAAGAACGAGACAATCGTCCTTAAAAAGGGGAAAAAGGACATCGAACTCGATTATGCAGAACTCCGCAAAGCGGTTTTAGTATTGCGTGCTGTGAACCACAAGCTTCGCCAACAAATCATCGAACTCTTAGAGGAAAATGAGAAAATGACTGTAACTGATTTATACATCAAGTTACGTCTTGAGCAGTCTGTCGCGTCACAACATTTGGCTATCTTACGCCGTGCTGGAGTAGTTGCTACTGAGCGCAATGGCAAATTTATTTATTACCGTGTTGATACTGAAAGAATCAACCATATTAGCCGCCTCGTTGAGGAATTAACTGAGAATACGGGCAACTAATAAAGAATTTGCACAAACAAAAATGCTGTAAGTCGTTGACTTACAGCATTTTTTGTTTTAAAGCCATACCTTTTTTACGGTATTTTTACATAAAAATTTTGAAAAAATACATATATTTCTCATATTTGCTTCTGCATTGAAAATTATTAATTAATCGAGCAAAAACAAGCCCTATGAGAAAAGCGAATATTCAATTCGACAACGCAAGGCTTCAGGTTTCTTCGGACATCTTACGCGCCTTAGCACATCCATTGAGGATGAAAATCCTTGAGTTCATTGATAAGAACAAAACGATTAACGTGAACAAAATTTACAACACGTTGAAACTAGAGCAGTCTATTACAAGTCAGCATCTAAAAATTTTGCGTGCCTCTGGTTTGGTTCATACACATCGTGAAGGCAAATTCATCCATTACACGATTGACTACCCGAAACTGGTTCTGGCTATGAAAGCCATAGGCGTGTTTTTGGGGAAAGAAAGTGAGCAATAAGTTATAATTCCAACTCCCCCTTTGAACATAGGAAAGCCAAGTACTGCGGTACTTGGCTTTTTTTTTTATTCTTTTTTGAAGGAAAACACATTGAGGATTTTAAAAACTTGTCCGTTCCATTCTCCAAAAACAGAAATGGGCTGTCCCCCACTCATTGCCATCATCTGCCACGATGTCGTTTCCCACCCCTCAGTATAAATATACTTTTTTTCCTTATCAACAAGCATAAATTTATTTTCAGAAAAAACAGGCTTTACAGAAGTCAACACAGCAGGAAATTGCGACAGCCAAGGGTTTTGTGCAAGTGCTTCAGCGTAAGCAGCTAAAAATGCTTCAATCGTTTGGTAGCCACTGATTTCTGTAAAAAGCGGTACAACATCAACCGACTTAAAGGCAACCCGCAACGGATACGATGAAGGATAATACACCGCCTCGCCCGCATAAGCGATTTCTTTGAGCCATAAAGTCGTAAACTCGCTTGACCCAAAAGTATAGTCAAGCAAAAGAACTATTTTTTGTGTGTCTTTACTAATCAACCAAGTTCGACGACTCGTCAGGTTATTAGGTTCAGGCGTTGTTACTTGTCCCAACACGAGCCATTCATCTTGAATGCCTTCTTGTTGAAAAAGGTCGCTTGAACGTGTTGTCACACCAGCTTGTGCAAGTAATTCGTCTTGAAAAGAATCAGAAAGTTGATTGAAATTTTGGAAGGCTTTAGAAAAAACATATAATTCACCCAACTCATTCAGCAATGTTTCATGCCATGTATCGGGAAATTGCTCGCGGAAAGTTGCCCATGAACGGATGCGTTTTGCAATGCTCCCAAGTTGAGCATCTACCATACGTGCGGCAAATTCTTCAAAATACTGTTGAGGTGATATATCTAATTCGACTAAGCCGCCCCGAATGAGGTCGAGCAAACGGCTTTGCAACTCGGCATTACCCGCTTGCATACCTATAAAACGCTCTGGACTGACCTTTTCTTTTTCCATGAAAAATGATTGAAAGGCTCAATTTCCTAATTCTTGTTTAAATTTGGTAATCATTTTGCGCATTCCTTTTTGAATATCGGCATAAGGCAACGGCTCTTTGGCGGTATAGATGACCATAAAAGCGAATTTCTTTTCGGAAAATGTTGGACTACTTTGTAAAAAAAGATAAAACTCATGCTTTTGTAAGCGATAAGCCTCTCGGACACGACGACGCAATACATTGCGGTCAACAGCGTGTTTGAAGTTTTTCTTAGGAACACTAAGGGAAAATTGGATAGGCGAAAGCGCAGATAAATCTGCTGATTTACTGAGGGGGGGAATTTCCATATACACCAACCGCAAAGGATAACAACTGAACGATTGCCCTTTTTTAAAGAGTTGCGAAATGACTTTTTCGCTTTTAAGGCGTTCAGTGCGGTTGAAACGAAAATTCATTTTTTTTAAAATGATGAACTATGAATGATGACTGATGAATTATTAAGTGGAAAACCATAATAATTATTCATCATTCATCATTCATCATTCATAATTATTTCAAACGTTTTTCGTCAGAAACGGATAGTTTCCAACGTCCTTGAGCGCGGCGGCGAGCCAACACTTTGCGACCGTTTTTAGACTCCATACGAGTACGGAAACCGTGCTTGTTTGCACGTTTGCGGCGTGATGGTTGAAATGTTCTTTTCATCGTATTTCGATTTTAATTTTTAAACTTGCGATTGAATTACACGTTTTTCGAAAGGTCGTCGAAAAAGCGGTGCAAAGGTATCATTTTATCATCGGATAGACAAACGATTTTCAAAAAAATGAGAAAAAACTCACTTCGGTTCATTTTCCATATTCTTCTTTTGTTTTTTTTACTTTTTACTGGACAGAACTGCCAAACCAAACCCCGTGATGTGTCCATGGCTTTTTATCATTGGAAAACAACGGTGGATACCAGCGTTTTTCAAAATATAAAAAACGAAAAAATCTATGTGCGTCTGTTTGATGTGGATTGGGACGAAGAAACAAAATCGCCTAAACCGCTTGCTGAATTGCCGAGTGTTGAACCGTTTAAAAATGCGGTAAAAATCGTCCCTGTTGTTTTTATCACAAATAAAACATTTAGTCAAATACTTGACAATCAAATAGATACGCTTTTGATACATGTTTTTGATAAAATGAATAAAAATACTGAGGGGGCCTCTTTTGATGAAATTCAATTTGATTGTGATTGGACGGCTACGACTCGTAACCGTTATTTTTATTTTTTAAAAAAAGTAAAAACATTGTTTTTAGATAAAAAAATAAGCGCAACGATTCGTTTGCATCAGGTCAAATTCATGGATAAAACGGGCGTGCCGCCTGTTGATAGAGGTATGTTGATGGCTTACAATATGGGCGATTTGGACGATATGGAAACCGATAACTCGATTTTAAACATTGAAACTTTAAAAAGTTATTTGAAAAATTTTGACCGCTACCCGCTTGAACTCGATGTGGCTTTACCGATTTTTAGTTGGGGCATTGTGTTTAGAGATGGTCAAGCCGTGAAAATTATTAATAATTTATCAAAAAAAGAACTTTTAAAGACCCCTCAGTACGATTCCCTTTTTCAACAAAATACGGACAATCATTTTGTTTTATTAAAAAATCAATACCTCAAAGGCTTGTATTTGTACGAAAATGATGACATTCGCATCGAAGAAGTACACCTCAGTAATTTGCAGTTAGCAGCAACGTTTTTATCCCAACATATTAAAAATCAACAACTTACAGTCGTTTTTTATCATTTAGATTCAGCGACATTGCAACAATATCGGTATGAAGACTTGGAAAATATTGCTCACATATTTAGATGAAACGCCCGTTTTTTCACGATGTCGAAACCTCGTGATAGCTTTTTGTCTTTTGCTTTTTGCCGTTTTGCCTTATCGAATCGGCAAATCGGACTGCGGTATTGCAACACCTGCACACTACTCGTTTGTGCATCTTGATTTGTTGGCTTGGCAATCGGATTACGCACCTTATTTGATGGGTTATCAAGTTATCAATGATATTTATACGTTGCAGCGACGCGATGCTCAATATGATGACAATATTCTCGAATGGCGTGGTCGATTTTGCGACATACCTGATTCTGCCGACGTCGCACAACTTGTTTTTCAATCATCTGTTGATGAATTGAGCAATCTTCGTGATGCTGCTGCAAAAAGAAAACGCGATGGTTATTACCAACTACAAGGCAATACTTTTGCTCAAGTTTTGCAACAAAATGGCTGTTTAGAGACGATTGATTACTTGGTTTTTGCTAAAACCTGTGAGAAATATTGCGTAAAAGGTGAGTTATGGGGCGATCCACCAAAAGATGCAGCTCAAATGTTTTTCCTCATCAATCGCGGGCAAACAGAATTTAAACGGACAAAATCGCCGTTTTTGAAGCTACGCTATACGTATCAAATGTTGCGGTTGGCACATTATGCAAAGGATTACCAAGCCGTTTTGACCATTTGGGACAATATGATTCCAAAAATTGACAGAATCCAAAGCATGATGAATTATTGGGCATTGGCTCACAAAGCGGGGGCATTACAATCTTTGGGGAGGCGGGCAGAAGCCGCTTATTTGTTCGCAGTTGTGTTTCGCTATTGTCCTTCAAAACGGCAACAAGCATTTGAAAGTTTTGATATTCGTACTGAACAAGAATGGCAGGAATGTCTTAATTTTTGCAAAAATCCGCAGGAACGGGCCGCTTTGTATGCCATAAGAGCGAGTTATGACAAAGCTCATGCGCTCGACGATATGGTAGAACTCTACAAACTCGACCCTAAAAATGAGCATTTAGACATGCTTTTGATTCGTGAAACGCTGCGCATGGAAAAAATTATGCTCGGTTCAGACTATCGGGCAGGACGTTTAAATGCCAAAACAGTGAAAGATACACGGACTTATTTAGGGCGACTCATTACCTTTTCAAAATTTTGTGCGGATAAAAATATCGTTGAAAACCCCGCTTTGTGGCGGACTACTGAGGGGTATCTGCGGCTACTCGATGGCGATTGGCAAATGGCTTTGGCAACGCTTTATCGAGCCAGAAAAACGGAGGGCATTAACAATTTGATAGCAGAACAAATTGAGAATTATGTTTTGTTGGCACGCATCATGGGTTTACAAATCGCTGATAGTCAAATGGATAGCACAGTTTCTGTTATCAAAGCGAGCCGTGCGTTTGCTTCTGATGCAGATTTTGACCCTATTTTGAAAGAAAAACTAAGCTCTATTTTTAGGCAAAGCGGTAATATTGGTGCGGCTTTTTTATGCCAAAATAGCCTCGGCGATTTAGAAAAAAATCCGACGATGGAGCTTGTTGAAGACCTCATTCGCTTGTGCCAAAAACAAAACAAAACGCTGATTGAACGTGAATTGACAACGGAAAACGGCAAAACAATAGAACCGCAACTGTGGGATTTGAAAGGTATGTACTACCTCAGCCGTTTTCAGCTTGAAGCGGCTACCGAAGCCTTTAATCGAGTACCTCCTGAAAGGCGTGTACGGCGTTACACGCCCTTTGCGGACAATATCAAGGACTGTATTCGGTGTCCGTCAAGCGATACGATGGGGATTATGGACAAATATACGTTTGTCAAGACTTTGTTGGATTTGCAATATCGCGCCAATGCTGCCCTCGACCAAGCGGCACCTTATTATTATAAACTCGGTTTGGGTTACTACAATATGACCTATTTTGGCAACAACAGTGGGCTTGCTGATGCGTTTCGGGATTGGCGGTCTTGGCAACGCATCAATCAAGGAAAAAATGTTTTTCCAGTCAAAAACAACCCTTTGGGCAATATGGAAGTCTTGGATTGCTCAATTGCGAAGCATTATTTTGAGTTAGCACGTCAATTGTCTTGGAATTCTGACCGTGAATTGTCTGCAAAAGCGGCTTTTTGGGCAGCCAAATGTGAGCAAAATCTGTTTTTTATCAGTGCCGAAAATCACTATCGGACGGGCAGCCGTTTAGTGCCTGACCTACCCCCTCAGTATCGGACGTATTTTGACTTGTTGAAAAATTATTACAGCAATACCGCTTTTTATCAACAAGCCCGTTCAGAGTGCAAATATTTGAGTTTTTATACTGTTAAGTGATGATTTCTTTTTTGTATGTCACAATAAAATATGATTTTGTGACGGTTGGTTTTTCGATTTAAAAGATTTAGTTTTGTTTTTGAAAAATCTAAAACCAACACCTATGACTCGACGAGAACTTATAAATCGAAAAAATGTACTCATGCTTCAACTTGAATTGATGCGCCAAGAAGAAAAAGCATTGATTGGTCAATTTGGAAAACAAGGCTATAATCAAAGGGTTGATTCCGTATTAGATAGCCTTTATGAGATTAATCAAAGGATTTTAGAACTTAATAAAACAAAAAAAGATGATGAAACAGAATTATAACCACGACCTTTTTATTGAAAAACTATCTGAAATTGATTCCAAAGAGGCTCAGTTTCTGATGCTAAAAAAGTATATGTTGAACCTCCCCACAGCTGAGTTTGATAAGTTTTTGTTTGGAAACTTAGACAAAATTCAAGAAGGTATTGTTGAATTAGGAGAACGTGGTGAGTTGACAAAAGAAGATAAACAGGATTTCGCTAAAACCATTAATAGCCTTATTGTATCAACACAGTCATTGCAAAAAAAAGCTGTCGTTGCACTCAAATGACCCCCTCAGTATTCCTCACCAAAACAGCCTTCTTGTGAAAACGAGAAGGCTGTTTTGTTATCATAAATGTTGTAAGTAGTTCGTTTTAAATAATCGGGAAAATTGTTTTCTATAAGTCATTGATTTTAAATAAGCTATTAAACTTTTGCTCTTTGCCTTTTGCCCCTTGCCTTTTGCCTTTTGCCTTTTGCCCCTTGCCTTTTGCCCCTTGCTTATTGCCCTTTGCCTACTTATCAACTGTTTGTCCTATCTTGCAGCCTTATTTTAAAACAACCTTGTTTCGTAAAAAAATGATGATTCGCCCAGCACTTTTAGCCGATTTTGAAGGCATTTTTCGTTTATACAAAACCGTAGCCGCACAAGGCAATGGCATCGCACGCGAGGAAGACGAAATTACTGAGGGGTATGTGCAAGAAAATTTAACACGTGGTTTAGACGATGGCATCGTTTTAGTCGTTGAATCGAACGGACAAATTGTCGCAGAGATACACACCTATCCGATAGGCATTCGTATTTTTGAACACGTTTTGAGTAATTTAACAATTGCCATTCATCCTGATTTTCAAGGAAAAAGCATTGGTTATCAATTATTTAAACAATTATTAGAAAAAGTAGAAAATGACATGCCGCATATTTTAAGGGTTGAATTGCACGCTCGTGATGGCAACGAAGCAGCGATTCGGCTCTATAAAAAGTTAGGTTTTGAATTAGAAGGTTATCTTAAAAACAGAGATAAATTGGCTGATGGCTCATTTTATGACGACATTTCCTTCGGTTGGATGAATAAAAATTACAAAAGGCAATAGGCAAAGAGCAAAAGGCAAACAAACCAATAACGAGTAACGAGTAACCAATAACGAGTACACCAATAACGCATAACGAAACAGAATGAATTATTTAAAAATACTTGACCGTTATATCATCAAAAAATACTTGACAACATTCGGGTTTGTTTTGTTGATTCTGTCGCTTATCGCTTGTGTCATTGACTTAGGTGAAAAAATTGAGGATTTCAAGCATGAACACGTGCCTGTAAAAGTAGTCATATTTGACTATTACCTCAATTTTATTCCACATATAAACGCTCTACTTTTTCCACTCATCGCCTTGATTTCAGTGGTGTTTTTTACCTCCCGAATGGCTTATGATTCGGAAATTATTTCGATTTTGAATGCGGGCGTGAGTTTTCAACGATTGATGCGTCCTTACTTGATTGCAGGCGGTATGATTGCTATTGTACATTTAGCCTTCAATCATTATATCGTTCCAAATGGCAATAAAAAGCGTTTGAGCGTTGAACGTCAACACGTTTGGAAACACAACGACAAGGGCAAATATGAGAATATCCACGTCCTTTTAGACCCTAAAACATCCGTTTTTATAGGTTTTTTCAACAAAAATGACACGACGGCAAGGGATTTTAGAATAGAAAAATTTGACTCAGTTGGCAATATTATCAGCATCATCAAAGCGGAAAATGCCAATTGGAAAGGTTATCCGAATAAATGGGAACTCAAAAATTTATCGCGGCGAACTTTTAATGGCTTGTACGAAAGTCTTGAAACCAATATCGCTGTCCTCGACACGACGCTTGCCTTAGCACCAGATGATTTTTCTCAATATTTGAATCAAAACGAGTTGCTGACAACGGGCGAACTGCGAACGGAAATCGCCAAACGGGAAAGCCGTGGTATTGGCAATACTAAACCTTTTGAGATAGAAATGCACCGCCGCACGGCTGATGCGTTTACGATTATCATATTAACATTTATAGGAATGGCTATCGCTGCTAGGAAAGTACGCGGTGGTATGGGATTTCATTTGGCATTGGGCATTGGCATTGGGGCTATTTATATTGTTATCTCTAAATTTTCAGCCACTTTTGCACAACAACCTGATGTGCCGACCTTGTTAGGGGTGTGGATTCCGAACTTTGTTTTTGGCTCTATCGCTATGTTTTTAGTGTCGAGAGCGCAGAAATAAGGCAAAAAAAAATGACGCAAGTTTGAAACTTGCGTCATTTTTTTTTGCGATTTAAAAATTATAAGTAAAACCTATACGTAAGTCAAGTGGACTTTGATAACTGCTTTTGTCTATTGAAAAATTGTATAATGCCATAATCTCATAACCAAGCAAACCGCCAGAATTGTAGCCGACGCCCGCATAATAATTCATTTTATTGTCCCTGTAAGTAAACGGTTTACCGTCAACATCTTTAATAACTACCCAAGGGGATGTTGAATTACCTGGAATTTGTTTACTATAATAATCCGCTTCGGCGTGGACAAAGAAATTTTTGAATGCCTTGTAACGTGTAAATGCACCAACTGTATAATCCGTCAAATTCATAGCAATATTTTGATTGGCATTATCCCGAATTTTAAGCCGCGTATAGTTGAACCCTACACGAGGCCCTGCCGACAAGCCACCGATGATTTTATAACCCACCATAGGTGTCAAACCAATTGTAAAGGCACTATACGTTTGGCCATCGCCATCAAAATTCAAATTGAAGCTGCCGCCATACCACAAACGGTGTTTAAAACCGCCCGATTCGTCGAAATATTGGTCGGTTTTCTTAGCAGTTGTTTTCTTTGGCGTACTTGTACTGGGCTTGTTGTCCGTATTGTCCGATTCGCTCGGTTGCTCGGTTGTTGTTTTTTTCTTACTTGGTTTGATTTGAGCAGAGACGGTCAGTGCCGTTGCAAAGACCAAAAGTAAAGCCAAAACGCCATTTTTCATTATCGTATTCATAGCTATTAAATTAAAATTGTGAATGATTTAAGTTCTTTTTAGAGCTGAATGCTCGTTATAAAAATAAGGATGTTTGTAAAAAGTTTAACAAAAATACCCTTTTACATTAATAACGTTAATTTCAGTGAGGTGGATTCTGAAAAATTATTAAAGTTTCGTTAAAACATTCATTCTTCACGCAACCTAAAACTATGATTTAAAGGAGGGTGATACTGAGGGGGGCATTTTTACTAACTTTTTTTCGATTAAAAATGCACGCCAAGCGGTAGCTCTTTTGGACGTATTGAAGGTGTAGAAGGTTTGGTTTTCGTTCAACTTTTCATGGAATCCTAAATGTGTCTCAAACTCAAATTCTAATAATTTGATGATACCATAAGTAAAATAATCACGCTGCGTACCACCGCCTGTAAAAGGCATTACGGATTCGTGGCTCAATGCCTCATAAATTTTCTCATAATTTAGCCCCCCCTCAGTATTCCAGAGGTTTAGACCAAACTGTTTCAGATAGAAGCTATAAAAAGCTTTTGGCGACATTTTTTTATGGTTTTCAATCAGTTGTGTTATTGTCGCTTCGTCATGTGAAAAAATAGGAAGACCGAAATCGGTTTGTAAGAAAGTTAAAGGAGATTCCTTTACCCTATTGAAATTTTTTTGTTTCCAAAAAGTAGCAACAGTGCCAATGTCTGCATATTGAATCCTTGCTAAAATGGCAGATTGTACAGCCGTTTTAATGTTATTATTACCTTCAAGTGCTAAGGTACTTGTCAATTTTTCTGTTAATGTGCGCCCAATGTTACCCAATTCGGAAATATGGATCTGAGTAACTTGTTCTTCAAATTCAGATAAAAACTCGCTATTAATCAAGTAATTACGCATAATAAACACAATCATATTCTTTTGCGATGGTTGTATTGTATTACTATGAATCAAATTATTGAACCATGTGACCTTGAACATGTCATTCCAAAACGAACCATTTTCATCAACTGAATAAGTAGCCGTTTGCTTATTGATAAATGACCAAAGCCCTTGTTCAATAAGGGAATCATTTGGTGAAATATCGGCTTTAAAAATACTCAAAAAGTCGTCCAAGTCTTTTTGTCCAATAACCATATCAGAGAACATTTTGAGGTCATTGCTAACCGTCAAATGGTCTTTTAACTTAAATCGGCGCAAACTACTGAGGGGGGCTATTTTCTTCAAAAAGCCAATTAGTTGAGGCTTATATTGGTCTGAATAGGTAGAATCTAAAACAAAATCGTTTATTTCATCAATGTCAATTTCAGAAGCGGCTTCCAATTTTTCTATCTTTTCGGTTATTGAGATCTGTTTTTTCTCTAGTATATGGGCTTCTTCATTATCCTTTTGAATCAATTTCTGAGGTGGATTCAGCCTATTTAAAATATAGTTTCGGATATCAGAGTCCCCTTCCATTCGCGCTATTTTTGTCAATCGCTCGCGGAGTGCATCATTTTTCATGTCAAATTTCCGTCCATATAAACCGCAAGTTCCACCAGTGCCGATACGTTTAAATAAGACAGATTTTTTGATATAAAGACTTAAATTTGCATTATCTGAAATGACTTCCTCCCAATGTTTTGAATAAAATATATCCAGCATACGGCTAACAGAAAAGCTCATATTTAAATCGCTTGAATTAAGCAAACCAAAATATTCAAGTGCAGAGATATCTTTAAGTCTCATTGATTCAATACATTGATTTTCAATAGCATATCGTTTTGAAGGCACATTAATTGAGGACAAAATCAAGAATGCAGAATCTAAGCTTCGGGGCAAATCAAGGCTTATTTTTCGAGTGCGACAAAAGGCAGTGAATTGCGTCATATATTCTAAAAACGGATAATTTATCTCAGGTAAATGTCCATTGTAAGAACGCAAAAGTGGACGAAATTTTTCCATTGCTACAGTTACAATAGAAGGGTCGTTTTCTGTCAGTTGTTTAAATGCCGCCATCGCAACAGAGTCGTTAGACGAACCTAAACGACGGACAAGTCGCTCAACTTCCTCTGTCCGTTCCACCATTTCTGTATGGCTTAAAAAACGCTCGGTCGTGTTGTCCCATTCAAAATTGTCTTGATGTATAGCCCACCAATGAACATAGTTTTTCGACTGCTCAATGTCCTCTTCCTCTGTTGTTTTGGTTTCTGGAATTTTATAAGTTAAGAGGTTATTCGTTAATTGTTGCAACAATTTGGTATATTCTTCTTTTTCATTCGGTTTTAAACGCACCTGTGCGGCAAGGAAAAACAGCAAACGCGGATGGCGTGTCTCTAAAAGGTCGTGGAGAGCATTACGTTGTACCCAATGTGGTGCATTTGAGTTGCTCAATATTTTGCCATAATAGTCCACTTTTTCATAGAAAAAAGCCTCTTTGAAGGTCAAACTGCGGTCATAACCGTAGGCACGTACAGCTTCTAAGCTACCCAAAGAGTCGAGTAACTGACGGGTTTGAGTTGCCGAAACGCTAATATTCGTCAAGTCGAGGAATACCGCAGACAATAGCTCTGGGCGTACTAAGCCCCGTTCAACGGCTTTTAAAATGGCTTGTAGGCTTTCTATGGAGGGGTCTGTTTTCAGACCTTCGCACAGGTTCAAATAAGCATCATCAAAATTTTGACCGAAAGGCTCTGATGCTAAGGTTCTGCGCAACCAGTCATAAGCATTCGGTGTATTTAATCCACTTATTTCATCTATAACTAATTGAATTTCAAGGGCATTTGCTTTGTTTAGGCAAAGAGAATCGAATTTCTGAGCTAAAATACCACGTTTTACTGAGGGGGGTATTTGAGCCGTATTTTTTATCATTTGAACTTTGAACACAGTCGTATCTAAACTTTGTTCTTCAATCGGTGTTCGATAAAAGGCTTTAAGAATTTCGGAAAACTTTAATTTGGATTCATTGTCATAGTAAAAACCAAGAAAATCTTCACGAGAAGCCGTGGAAAGGTTGATTTCATTTTTTGTAAAAAAAGTATAACGCATTAAGGTGCGCCGTGTCGCATCGGCAAAATCGGGTTTGTCGAGAAAAGTGCCTAAATCACGGAGCGCGCGCTTGTTGCCTTTTTGAATCTGTTCTTCCAATTCCGACCATAGCGCAGCCTCACCCGTTGGTACTTGGGCATGGAGCATAATGTTTTGGAAAACAAACAGTAATGCAAGTAAATATTTTATTAAGCGAAAATGGTGATACATTAAATAATAGTCTTACGCTACACTCGCAAGAATCGTGACAAAAAATGCTAAAATTTCAAATTTTGGAATTAGGATAGTGGAAACGTATATTTCCACTGTGAGGTTGTAACTTTGTGCGAAAAGAAATTTCTATTACCAAAACTATTATTCAAAATGTTAAAAATGATTAAAAGTCCTTTCGTACTACTGCTCGCCTTTGGCTTCCTTTTATCTTTTGCTGCTTGCAAAAGTGAAAATAAAGAAGCGGAAACCCTTATGAATCAAGAGATTATGAAAGTTCACGACGAAGTTATGCCTAAAATGGGCGATATCAACCGGATGAAACGGCAGTTGAGTGCTTACAAAGATGAAGTGCCTGACGACAATGCCGCCATGAAAGATTCGCTCATCAATGCCATTTTGCTACTTGCCAAAACAGAAGACAATATGAACGACTGGATGGCGGGGTACAAATATCCAAATCCAGAAATGAAACATGACGATATGATGAAATATCTGCAAGGGCAGCAGGATACCATAAAACAAATCAATAATGATGTTTTTATGACCATTGCTATTGGTAATGGTTTGTTGAAAAATGCGCCTAAGTCTGTGAAGGAGTAAGCGGTGTAAGGGTAAGGGCAACCGCAATGGTTGCCCTTACTGTAATCACTTGAATGTATAAAGCGTCAAATTACAAAACTATCTCTTGGCACAACTCCACCAAAACCCCATTTGTCCCTTTTGGATGTAGAAAGCAGACAAGTTTATTGTCCGCCCCCCGCTTAGGTTCAGCATTCAAAAGCATAAAACCTTCCGCTTCCAGTCGTACCATTTCAGCACGTATATCCGTGACATCAAAGGCAATATGGTGAATCCCTTCGCCTTTTTTTTCAATAAATTTGGCAATCGGACTGTCAGGGTTAGTCGCTTCCAGCAATTCAATTTTAGAATCGCCGACCTTAAAAAATGAGGTCATCACCCCCTCAGTAAGAACGGCTTCCATCTTGTAATGACCGATGCCCAATAGTTTTTTGAAGAGTTCATTACTCGTTTCAATGCTTTTGACGGCAATTCCAATGTGTTCTATTTTATTTGTCATTTCTTTTTGGTTACGGGGCATTAGGGATTGGTTACTGGGGATTGGTTCAGATGCTTCCACTAATAACCAATCCCCATTAACCAATCCCTAATGCCCAATTAAAGTCTATTTTTGTAGTTACGATAAACCAACGTCGCCATCGAATCTAATGCCCATACTGAGGGGTAGAGAGATGGGTCGCACCGTGCCGCTCCTGTTACATCAAAGCGAGAAGTATCGCCTGTATTGTAAACCACCGCGATATTAAGGCTATTCATGCCCACACAAGGCAGTTTGCCAGGGTTGACATCTAAACCATCTTCGGCAAGTTCTGCAATTTTGTCAATTTCATCACGCACGGCTTCATGATTCTCTGCATTGATGAGCATATTGCTTTGGTTTTCACTGACGTAAGTGCCTGTTTGCTCTGTATAAGCGAACAAAATATTATCAGCATTTTTAAATGTCATTACAAAACGCCGAATAGTCGGCACAGGAACGACCGCACCATTGTCAACTAAAATGACCTCTTTGATTTGTTTTGAAGCGTTTTTGTCACTGAACGAAGAGCTACTACTCTCGCTTTCATTAGACTTACTGCTCATATCAAAACAGGCAGATACTATAAATAGCATTAAGATAAAAACCGTGTTTTGGCGAATTTTTTGATTAAAAGGTAGTGATTTCATATTCGTTATTGTTTTTTGGATGAAGTAAAGAGGTTTGATTTCAAATGGATTAAATTTCTAAATAGGGCGTATAACAGAGTCTTAAAATAAAACAATACTACTGTCTAAAAAGGAATTTGTACAGTAATATTGTTTATCTTATCTTTTTTTATTCATTTTTTTTTGCCACGCTTTATTCACTTTCCAACCCAACCAAGCCGTTCCTGCACCCAAAGCAGCACCCGCCAAAACATCCGTCGGATAATGTACGCCTAAATACATTCTTGAATAACCTGTCAAACCCGCCCAAGCAAACGACGGCACAACCACATACCATTTTGGATAATTCAAACTCAAGGAAGTTGCTAACGCAAATGCACCCGACGTATGCCCACTTGGAAACGAAGGCGACCCCTCAGTATCCACAGCATTTATGTCGGGGTAAGTGACATAAGGACGCGGGCGTTTGACAATATATTTTAAGGCATAAGTTTCGACAACCGTTGCTGCAACGACGACACCGATTTCAAGCGATTTCTTCTTCAAACTCTCATCTTTTTCAATCAGCCCAATACCATACATCAATATCGGGCCGCCAACCGTAATATATGGAGCGGTATGGGTGATAAAATGATTAAAACCGTCGTCGGCAGGGCTTCGGCGTTGCGAGATGTTTTTAAGTATTTGATAATCAGCATTTTGTGCTCGTGATTCTAAGATAGAAAAAGAGAATAGAAACAAAATTACCCACTTTATGAAGTGGCTGTTCAATGTGTTATTCATCATTAAGTGTTAAAGTTTTGAGTAAGTACGAAAAAAAAACGTAGTAAAATTTGAAACTACGATGATTATCGTACTATATTTGTCGTAGTTAAAAATAAAGGACAAAGTAACGCATACAAGACGTCTTTTTATTAAAAAAATAAAATTTTGATTTTATGGCAAATCAATTTGTAAAACCCACCGAGGCTGAACTCGAAATACTGCACATTTTATGGGCAAACAGTGCGCAATCTGTGCGGTTCGTCAACGACAAACTGAACGAACATCGAGACCCCTCAGTAGGCTACACCACAACGCTGAAAACGATGCAAGTGATGAACGATAAAGGCTTACTCGTCCGCGACGATTCGGCACGCTCACATATATATAGTGCCGCGATTCCGCAAACGGAAACGCAACGGAATTTGGTCAATCACTTTGTCGAGTCCGCCTTCAAAGGCTCTGCGATGCAACTCGTTATGGAGGCTTTGGGCAATCACAATGCGTCAAATGACGAATTGGCAGAAATTAAGGCATTGATTGAGCAAATGGAAAAAAAATAATCTTTCATTCATAAATCTTTAAAAATGAATTGGTTACAAAATATTTTACCACCTAATTGGACTTATGCGCTGGGTTGGACAGTCGTTCACTCACTTTGGCAAGGGCTACTCATAGCCTCCATCATGGCTTTCGTTATGATGGGTTTGCAGCGCAAATCGGCTGCTTTGCGCTATCGAGTGGCTTTTGGCGCACTGTTCACGATGTTCCTTTCAGCCATCGGCACATTTGCTTTTTTGCTTGAAAAAGCGACTTATACCGAACCCGACAACTTCTATGAAGCGTTGATACTGAGGGGTCTCATTTTTGAAGCATCTGTTGAAAATCAACCACTTATGCAACGTGTGAGTTTGTTTTTCAATGAAAACCTTTATCTCATTGTCTCAATATGGCTAATAGGCGTTGCTTTTTTCACCTTGCGCTTAATGGGTGGATTAATGTATGTGCAACAGTTACGCACCAAGCAAAGAGTCTCGTTGTCTGCCGAATGGCAAAGCCGTATGAATTTTTTCAAAAACAAATTGGGTGTGCGCTATGCGGTTTCGCTTGCAGAGTCTGCAATGGTGAGTGTTCCGATGGTTGTCGGTTGGCTTAAACCATTGATTCTCATGCCAATAGGCACGGTCAATAGTATGTCAACAGCACAAGTTGAAGCCATTTTAGCACATGAATTGGCACATATTGCGCATCGTGATTATCTGCTAAACATAGCCCAATCGGTCATCGAAATTCTGTTTTATTATCACCCTGCTGCTTGGTGGATTTCGGCAAATATCCGCGCCGAACGCGAAAATCGTTGCGACGATGTAGCCGTTTTGCTCTGTGGTAATTCCCTGACTTATGCCAAAGCCTTGCTGTCGTTGCAGGAAATGCAACTGCACAATGTTCGTACTTATGGACTTGCATTGACCCTGGCGGGTAAAAACAAGCATTTTTTATTGAAAAGAATTAAACGTATTTTAAATCAACCACAAAATCGCTCTAACATCATGGAAAAGCTCATTGCAACTGCGCTACTTTTGGCTGTCGTTACAGCCCTGTCTTTTGGCAACAACAAGACAATTTCAAATATTCAATCAGGAAAAACACCCCCCTCAGTAAATTCGCTCCTTTCAGCCGATACTTTGCCACCCAAAGGCAAAATGACGATTATAAAAGAAGAGAACGACAAAAAGGTGGAAATGAAAGTCGAAGATGGCAATATCACAGAACTCAAAATTGATGGAAAAGACATTCCAAAACAAGATTTTGACAAATATGAGGACGTGACGGATGGTCTATTGTACGGTTTGCCACCCACACCGCCTATGCCGCCAGCTGCACCCATGCCGCCGTCTCCTTTTGCGGCACCGATGCCGCCCACACCACCGACTCCTCCAACTGCCCCGACATTCCCTCGTACAACCTTGAAAAAGGAAAAAGACAGCGAAGGCAACACCATTTTGAAGATGAAAAAAGGGGATGGTTCATACTCAGAAATTAAAATAACGACTGATAAAGAGGTATTTATTGATGGTAAAAAAATGGAAGAAGGTAAGGATATGAAACTCAATTTGGGTGATAATGCGTTTTATCATTTCAATTTTGATAATACTTGGGCTAAAAGTTTTGAAGGTTTTGAAAAATTTAATTTTGACAATCACTTCGATTTCGTTATGCCCAAAATAAAAATGAAAGGTTTAGAAGGGGAGTTACTCCGCCGACCGCACAGCTTTTATTTTATGGACATTGATAGTATGAAAATGGGCGATGGCACTGACAGTACAAGGGTTTATAAATTAAAAAATAAAATAAAATATGATTTTAATTGGTCAGACGAAGACGTTCAGCACACAAAAGAAAATGCCAAACGTATGGCAGACGAAGCACGTCGTAACGCGGAAAGATACCGTAAAGATGCCCAACAGATGAGACGTGAAACCCAACTTTTGACTCGTGAAAAACAACTTTTGACTCGTGAAAAAGAAAGAGAATATCGTTACGAACATCGTGATGAACAACGGGAAGAAAAGAGAATGGAAATGGGCAGTTTAAGAAAAGCCTTTGAAAGTGAATTGCAAAAAGATGGTTTTCTGAAAGAAGGTGATAAGAAATATAAGTTTGAATTGAATGATAAAACATTGAAAATCAATGGAAAAGAACAATCAAAAGCGATGCACGAGAAGTATATGAAACGCTATAAAGAGAAATCTGGCTCACGTGCCAATGGCAATTTTAATATTCAATTTACTGAGGATTGAATTTTTTATCAGAAAGAAACAAGCCTATACTGAGGGGGTCTCTGTATAGGCTTTTAAAAGGAAAAGTGCAAAAAGAATTGAAAGCTGGTGAACCATTGCGTAAGGATGCCAAGAAAGTTATCGAACAGACAAAAGAATTG
>JANLQI010000126.1:0-29407 GCA_031367705.1 Saprospiraceae bacterium
TGTCAACACGGCTGGAAACTATTCAGTCACCGTTACTGAGGGGGGGTGTCAAAGTGTTTGTAATAAGACGGTTGTTGTCAATCCTTTGCCGATTTGTACCATCACGGGTAACAGTTCTATTTGCAATGGACAATCCATTCAATTATGTACACCGCTTTCTGCGACTGCCACCTATTTGTGGAGTACAGGCGCAACGACCAATTGTATTAATGTTAATACCGCAGGTACTTTTTCAGTCACTGTTACTGAGGGGGGGTGTCAAAGTGTTTGTAGTAAAATTATTACTTTAAATCAACCACCTATTTGTACCATTACAGGCAATAGTTCTGTTTGCGCGGGACAATCTATCCAATTGTGTACACCATTATCAGCGACGGCTACCTATCTATGGAGTACAGGTGCAACAACCAATTGCATTACTGTCAATGCCGCTGGCACTTATACGGTGACCGTTACCGATGCCAATGGATGCAGCAGTATTTGTAGTAAAATCATTACTATTAATCCACTGCCAAGTTGTTTAATCACAGGTAATAGTTCTATTTGCGCGGGACAAAGCACCCAATTATGCGTTGCTGCTGGTTTTGCTTCGTATTTATGGAGTACAGGTGCAACAACCAATTGTATTACAGTCAATGCCGCTGGCACGTATACGGTGACAGTTACCGATACCAATGGATGTAGTAGTGTGTGTAGTCAAATAGTGACGGTTACTCAACAACCGACTTGTTTAATTACCGGTAATGGCTCTATTTGCCCAGGTCAATCCACTCAATTGTGTGTTCCTGCAGGTGCTTTAAGCTATCTATGGAGTACAGGTGCAACGACTAATTGTATTACAGTCAATGCAGCAGGCACTTATTCTGTTACTGTTACAGTAGCAGTTGGTTGTACCAGTGTATGTAGCAAAATTGTTACCCTTAATCCACAACCGACTTGTTTAATTACAGGTAATGTGTCTATTTGCCAAGGGCAATCTACTCAGTTGTGTGTCCCTGCGGGTTCTTTAAGCTATTTGTGGAGTACGGGCGCAACAACGAATTGTATAACGGTGAATGCAGCAGGTACTTATTCTGTTACGGTTACAGAAGCAGTTGGTTGTACCAGTATATGCAGTAAAATAGTGACGCTTAATCAACAACCGACTTGTTTAATTACAGGGAATGGATCTATTTGTCAAGGACAATCTACTCAACTATGTGTTCCTGCGGGTTCTGCTTCGTATTTATGGAGTACAGGCGCAACAACGAATTGTATAACGGTTAGTGCTGCAGGCAATTATTCTGTTACTGTTACAGAATCAATCGGTTGTGTCAGTACGTGTAGTAAAATAGTAACAGTTAATCCTTTGCCAAGTTGTTTAATTACAGGTAATGGGTCTATTTGTCAAGGACAATCTACTCAATTATGTGCCCCTGCAGGTTCTACTTCATATTTATGGAGTACAGGCGCAACAACGAATTGTATTACAGTCAATGCAACAGGCACTTACACGGTAACTGTTACCAATATACATGGATGCATCAGCATTTGTAGTAAAATAGTAACTGTTAATCCACTACCGATTTGTACCATAACTGGCAATAGTTCTATTTGTAATGGTCAATCCATTCAATTATGTACACCATTATCAGCAACTGCAACATACTTATGGAGTACAGGCGCGACAACCAATTGTATCAATGTCAATACAGCAGGAACATATTCTGTTACAGTTACTGAAACAGGTGGATGCAGTAGTGTTTGTAGTAAAATAATCACACTGAATCAACCGCCAATTTGTACCATAACTGGCAACAGTTCTATTTGTAATGGTCAATCCATTCAATTATGTACGCCGCTTTCAGCAACAGCTACATACTTATGGAGTACAGGCGCAACGACAAATTGTATCAATGTCAATACAGCAGGTACTTATTCTGTTACTGTAACTGAAACAGGCGGCTGTCAAAGTATTTGTAGTAAAATAATCACACTGAATCAACCGCCAATTTGTACCATAACTGGTAATAGTTCTATTTGTAATGGTCAAAGTATTCAATTGTGTACACCATTATCAGCAACAGCAACATACTTATGGAGTACAGGCGCGACAACCAATTGTATCAATGTGAATACGGCAGGAACGTATTCTGTTACGGTAACCGAAACAGGTGGATGCCGCAGTATTTGTAGTAAAATAATCACACTCAATCAACCACCGATTTGTACCATCACTGGTAATAGTTCTATTTGTAATGGTCAAAGTATTCAATTGTGTACACCATTATCAGCAACAGCTACATACTTATGGAGTACAGGCGCGACAACCAATTGTATCAATGTGAATACCGCAGGAACGTATTCTGTTACAGTTACTGAAACAGGCGGATGCAGCAGTGTTTGTAGTAAAATAATTACACTGAATCAACCACCAATTTGTACCATAACTGGCAACAGTTCTATTTGTAATGGTCAATCCATTCAATTATGTACGCCACTTTCTGCAACAGCTACATACTTGTGGAGTACAGGCGCAACGACAAATTGTATCAATGTCAATACAGCAGGTACATATTCTGTTACTGTTACTGAGGGGTTGTGCAGCAGCGTTTGTAGTAAAATTGTAACACTTCAACAGCCGACTTGCTCAATTACAGGCAACGGCGCACTTTGTCAAGGACAAACGACGCAATTATGTGTTCCTGCGGGTGCGACAAGCTATTTGTGGAGTACCGGTGCGACAACAAATTGCATTACAGTCAGTGCTGCGGGTACATATTCCGTTACAGTTACTGAGGGGGGCGGTTGCCGCAGTGTTTGTAGCAAAATTGTTACGGTTGACCAATTACCTAATTGTGAAATCTCTGGAAATTGCAATATTTGTAGAGGACAAACCACTCAAATCTGTGTTCCTGCGGGTGCTTCTGCTTATTTGTGGAGTACAGGCGCGACGACAAATTGCATTACAATCAGCGCAGCGGGTAATTATTCAGTGACGGTGACCAATGCAAATGGTTGTAAAAGCGTATGCAGCAGAGACGTTATTGTCAATGATGTGCCGATTTGTACATTGAATGGCTTCGATACAATTTGTGCTGGGCAAACCTATCAATTATGCGTGCCGATTGGGGCATTGACTTATTTGTGGAGTACAGGCGCAACAACGAACTGTATCAGTGTCAATGCAACTGGTTTTTATTGTGTAACCATCACCAATTCAAGCGGTTGTAGCAGTATTTGCAGCAAAACGATAACCGTTTTACCCGCCATCGTTTTAGCAACAACCGTTGTCAATGCGAGTTGTCTTGCAACAGGCAGTATCACAGTAACGGCAAGCGGTGGCATAGCACCTTATACTTATCTCTGGTCTTCGGGACAAACGACTGCGACAATTACTAACTTGGTGGGCGGTACTTATACGGTCACGGTGACAGATGCAAAAGGTTGTAAAGCCATAAAATCCGTAACCATAACGACACCTACTTTGAGGTGTGATATTACCATTACACGGCAATTGTCGGAGGCAAATGCGAACGACGCAGAAGCACGGGTTGTCGGCTCGCTTGGTGTTGCACCTTATACTTATTTATGGAGCAATGGGGCGACATCGCAAACGGTAACAGGTTTAAGGGCGATAACATATAGCGTCACAGTGACAGATGCAAATGGTTGTCAATCAATTTGTTCTATCGTCATACCTAATAGTTTGTGTGAGAATATCATTAATCCAGGCGTGATTTGTTGTAATCAAACAATTTGCTCAATCAGTGATTTGCAACCGCTTTATGAAACCTACCCCGCTTCGGGTGGTGCGGCTACAAGTGCTATTGAATATTTGTGGATGTACAGTTATGCGGGTGGCAGTTTTAATCCAAGTACATGGACCGCCATAGCGGGTGCGACGGGTAAGGATTTGCCTGTTAGTCTTTTCCCATCTATTAGCAGACCGACTTACATAATTCGTTGTGTTCGCCGAGCGAATTGTGGGAATTTCAAGGAGTCAAACCTTATTACCATTACGCCGAGAGCTTTTGCTCAAATTTTGGGCGCAACGTCTGTATGTATTAATCAAAATGTCACTTTTACAGCAGAAGAAAATGTCGCGGGTGCAACTTATAATTGGTCTTTTAATGGTGCTAATATAAGTGCGGCATATGGCAGAATTCAAACAGTCAGTTTCTCATCGGTCGGACAAAAGCAAATTATTCTAACGGTCACTGCTTTTGGTTGCCAAAGGTCAAGGGTCATTACAGTCAACGTAACAAGCTGTCAAGATGGTTTCGGCAACCTTATGGGCTTTATGGCTACGGTCAACAACAAAGATGCGATTCTACAATGGACAACAACGGACGAGAAGAAACCAAGTATGTATATGATTGAAAAATCATTAGACAATGTTAATTTCAAGATGATTGATGGCGTTGCTTCGCAAAATGGGGCTAATAATCTTTACACTTATACGGACAAAAAACCTAAGGTCGGTCGTACATTCTATCGGATTTATCAAATGTCACCTTTTAATGAGGCGGTTATGGTATCAAAATCGGAGATGATAACGATTATAGGTACTGGTTCGTCCATTATTACTTATCCAAACCCTGTCAGTTCAACATTGTTTGTCGAGGTAATTGCAGACAATACTGAGGGGGTACTTGAAGTCTATGATGTACTCGGTCGTTTGGTGAAAACTAAGAATTTTGTCAAAGACCAAGTGCGTTATGAGCTTGAAGTGGGCGATTTAGTAAATGGGACTTACATCGTCAAGGTTCTCTACTTAGATGGCAATTCGGTAGCGACAAAATTTTTGAAGTTCTAAGACAATTATAACTTCTCTAATTTTTTGAAAGACAAAACGGCTGTTCACAGGGATGTGGATAGTCGTTTTGTCTTTCAATATTGTTTAAAACGAAAACATGTGAATATTGCAACTCTCTTTTAGAATTGTATAACAGTTTATTCTCAATCCAGCAATTTCCTTACACCGTTCCCACCTCTGGATGAATCCAGTTTTTGCGATAAGTACGCCGCAGCAAAGTCGTTGCTTCTTTATCACCTACGACGATGCGCTTTTGGGCATCATACACCAAAGGCCGACCGCCTAATTTCATGGACATATTTGCCAAAATGCAACTCGCTGTCGAAATATGCCCTTCTTCGATATCGGCAATGGGTTTTGTTTTATTTTCAATCGCCTTTAAAAAATCGAGCATGTGCAGCCTTGTCGCAGGTGCGGCATTGAGTTCAATATCGGCTTCGGTTAGGTCTTCAGGGTATTTTTCTTTTTCAAAAACAACGTCTTTGTGTATTTTTTCACCATTCTCTTTGCCTTCTGGTATAAAATCGTACTGCATCGTACTGGCAATAAGTGTTCCTTTGTCGCCATACAATGTAAAAGACCAAGGATATTCTGGATTGGCAGGCGTTCCCCACGAACGGTGTTGCCACACACAATTGAGGTCTTTGTATTCAAAAATTGCCGTTTGTGTATCTGAAATATTCGATTTTCCTTCTTTTTGAACATAAATTCCACCCGTAGAAGTGATGCGTTGGGGCCAACCTAAATGCAGCATCCAACGAACTGTGTCGAACATGTGAACGCACATATCGCCTGTGATGCCGTTGCCATATTCCATGAAAGTGCGCCACCATCTTTTGTGTGGTATGCCATCATACGGGCGCTGGGGCGCGGGTCCCGTCCACATATCGTAATCGAAGTAGTCTGGAACGGGTATAACAGGTGGATTGCCATTGTTGCGCATGTGGTAATAACAGCACATTTCTACATGTGAGATTTTGCCCAATAAACCCGCATCTACAATGTTTTTCTTGGCATCAATGAGGTGTGGCGTGCTTTTGCGCTGCGTACCGACTTGCACCACTTTATTGTATTTCCGTGCTGCCGCTATCATCGCTTCACCTTCAATTACATCCACGCTGATGGGTTTTTGGACATAAACGTGTGCGCCAGAACGCATCGCATCAATGGCTTGAAGGGCATGCCAATGGTCAGGTGAGCCGATCAATACTATATCTAACTTATTCTCTTTCAACATTTTGCGATAATCGCCATACAGTTTTGGTGTTGCATTAGATTTTTGGCGTTTACTGACCAATTCCCCTGCGGCGGTGAGCATATTTTTATCTACATCGCACAACGCAACGACCTCTACATCGGCAACTTGAATGAGTCGGAACAAATCACTTTTGCCATACCAACCAGCACCTATCAAACCGACACGGTAGGTTTTGGCGGGATTAAATACATGGGCGGCTTTTGCACCGATGGCTGTTAGGGCAAGGGTTGCCGTTGCGCCTTTGATGAAAGTACGGCGATTGATGTGTAATTTTTTCATTTTTTAAAGATTTTCAAGAATTCTTATTGTTTTTAGTTCTAAGTTCTACTGAGGGGTCTCTAATTTTTCACATCAATGGGTTGAATTTTATTTAAAAAAACGAAAATACGTCACCCATTCTTTCTTTCACTATTTCTTTACCTTTTTATTATCAACTTTTACTGAGGGGTGTTTGCTTTGAAGATTAATTGATACACTGAGCAATGTGTGAATCCTGTAATTTTTTTCAAAAATTGTGTAACACTTACCCCATGAAAGATAGTCACCTTTGCATCGTAATGATTCCGTTACAAATAAAATTCAAATAAAAATGAAGAATTCAATTTTAGCTCTAACAGTATGCACATTTATCGCAGGTTCTTTTTTAACAAGCTGCACAACGCCTGCCGAAAAGGTTGACAACGCACAAACGAATGTCGTTGAGGCAAAAAAAGACTTAGCTCTTGCCAATCAAGAATACTTGACGGAAGTAGAAAACTACAGGCATGAAGAAGCCCTGAAAATCACAGCCAATGACCAAAGCATTGCGGATTTTAAAGTACGGGTGGCAAAAGAAAAGAAAGATGTTAGAGCCGATTACGAGAAACAAATCGCTGAATTGGAGCAAAAAAACTCCGATATGAAAAAGAAATTAGACGATTACAAAGCTAATAGTAAAGAAGAATGGATGAAATTCAAAACTGAATTTGGTGCCGACATGAATAACTTGGGTCAAGCATTTAAAGAATTTGTTGTGAAGGATAAGAAAAAATAGACACAACGTTCAATTCACGTATCGGATACTTTGAAAGTATCCGATACGTGTCAATCAAAACCGCCTTTGTTTTTACCCGAAAATGAACCATTTGTAACTAAAAATCTAAACAAATTGCTCTAATGACAAACGAAACGAAATGGTCTATTGATCCAGCGCATAGTGATATTTCATTTAAAGTTAGGCACTTAATGATTTCGCAAATCAGAGGCCATTTTGAGTCCTACGATGCCCATATTTACACAACCAATAATGATTTTACAACAGCCAATATTGATGTGTGGATAGATACGGCTTCGGTGACAACAAGCGATGCTAAACGTGATGAGCATCTGAAAAGCGCAGATTTCTTTGATGTCAAAAACCACAAGCAAATAAGATTCACGGCAAATACCATTGGGAAATTAGTTTGTTGTGGTAATCATGAGTTGTGGGGAGAATTAACCATGAAAGGGATTTCCCGACTCGTCATGTTGAAAGTCCAATTTGGTGGCATGGTCAAAGACCCGTGGGATAATGAAAAAGCAGGATTTACAGTGACTGGAACGATAAATAGAAGTGATTGGGGATTGAATTGGAATGCGGCCATAGAAACAGGTGGCTTATTGGTGAGCGAAGAAGTAACGATTTCATGTGAAATTGAACTCACAAAAGTCAATCAAAAAGAAGAGAGTATGGCATTGGTTTTTGCTGATGCCGCTATAATATAATGTAAAATTGTGTCCTTTTAAAATGGGTTAGGTGGCATCTATTTTCATATTTAGATGCCATCTTTTTTTTAATTCCATGAGGATTGGAAAAATGAACGCGAAAATAGTTTTCCCGATTATTTAAGGCGAACTACTTAAAATGGGTATTGACTAAAGGTTTTAAAACAAAATAAATTACTAACAATCAAAATCAACGATAAAATGATGCTAAAACAAAACATAAAATCTGATATGGAAATCATTTCCATGATAGAGCAAAACGATGATGCAGGCTGGAAAAATTTGTATGACAAGTATGCCTTAACAATGTATGTCGGTGTTCTCTGGGTAGTAGATGACGAAATATTCGCAAAAAGGCAAGCCAAAGGGGTTGAAAAAGGCGTTAAACGGTTTTGTTCGGATATAAATCATACAAGAAATCTAATTATACAAAAGAAAAAAATTGAAAAAGCAAAGAATTCTCAAGAGGATTTATGGCATCTAACTGTCCAAAACGAAGAAGGGATGGTTTTCAAAGTACTCAATTAAGCCCCCTCAGTATTTTTAACAAAATAAATAGATAACATAATGGAAAAAGTAAAAAATTTAGGCATTTGGATGGATCATGAGAATGCCCACATAATCGAATGTACAAACGAGCAAATTGAACTCAAGACAATTGAATCTGAATTTACGCATGACGTAAAAGTGGACAGTTTAAATAATAAAGGTGAAACGCAGATGCACAATAAAGAGCAACAACTGCAAGGCAGTTATTACAAAAAATTGGGTGAAGTGATTCTAAACTATCAAGGCGTTCTTCTGTTTGGCCCGACCAATGCAAAGGTTGAGTTGTTCAATGTCCTAAATGCGGATCGTCGGTTTGCAGACATAAAAATTGACGTGCAACAAGCCGATAAGATGACCGAAAATCAACAGCAAGCTTTTGTAAGGGATTATTTTGCAAAATAAAGATGTTCAAGCTGGTTAATTCCTAGAACATATTACCCCTCAGTATTTTCGGTATTTTACCCCGTTTATTTTGTCGAATATTTTCAATTAAAAAAAAAAAGATGAAACCAAAAATTGGTATTGCAGAAAAAAACTTACATAAAAGTACTGGTTTGCTGTCAACCGTTCTATCGGACGAGATGACTTTATATGTCAAAACAAGAAAATTTCACTGGAATGTGTCGGGTAATAGTTTTATGGAGTTACACAAATTGTTCCAAAGCCAATACACCGAACTGGAAGAATTGATTGATGAAATTGCTGAACGCATCAACAAATTGGGCAGTAATACCATTGGCACCATGAAAGAATTTGTGGAACGGACAAGGCTCAAAGAATCGCCTAATACATATCCTTCGCAAAAGGACATGCTGAAAGAATTATTGAGCGATCACGAATCGTTGATTGTTGAATTAAGAAAAGATATTGAAACCTCCACCGAACAAAATAAAGATGCGGGTACAACAGATTTCCTGACAGGTATTATGCAACAGCATGAAACAATCGCTTGGAAACTGAGGAGATATTTAAGTAGTTGATAGTTGATAATGAATAATGGATAATGGATAATCTTATAATTATCCATTATTCATTATCCATTATTCATTATTCATTATCCATTATTCATTATCCATTATCCATTATTCATTATCCATTATCCATTATCCATTATCAACAATGTGAGAATTATGTAATTTTAATAAATAATTATGTAACGCCGTTTCTCTGGAATACATCCATCTTTGTAATCTAATAGTTTAGCAATTATATAGTATTTAGTTACAACATTCAAATTAGTTGAAACATTGTTTCTTTTAGAAGATATTTACTTGTTTTAGTTGGTTTGTAACATATTTCGCGAAAACGAATGGTTTTTAACTAATTTGATGTTGTTTTTTAGTAGAAACGGGCTTTAATCCGTAGAAGTGTCATTTCAATATAACGGTTTAAAAACCGTGTTACTTTAATATTTAACTGTTTAAAAACCGTTCTACGTTAATAATTGTCTTACATTACACGAATTATCATCACACAATAGATTAACTGCGGAGGAGATAAACCATCTTTTCTGCATTTTTTTTTTGCTAAACATTTAGGTTATGAATCGTCGTAAAACGCCCTTCGAGATGAAAGATTTAGGTATGTTGTTTCGCGAAACTTTTAAAGCATGGAACGATAAAGACCCATTCAGGCAAAGTGCCGTCATTGCTTATTATGCCATCTTTAGTATGCCTGGCTTGTTGGTGCTTATCATCACCATTGCTGGTTATTTCTTCGGACATGATAAGGTCAATCACAATATATTGGCGCAAATCGCCAGTACATTGGGCGCGGATACAGCCGCATCCATAGAAGATATGTTGACGAAAGTAGGTCAATCAAAATCCACCGTTTGGGGGTCAATTATAGGCATTTCGACCATTCTTATCGGTTCGACGGGTGTTTTTGTGGAACTGCAAAAGACATTCAATACGATTTGGGAAGTAAAAGTCGTGGTCAAAAGAGGCATCTTACCGATTCTGAAAGCAAGGCTTTTTTCTTTTGGACTCATTCTGGCGATTTCCTTTTTGTTAATCATTTCACTCGTTGTTTCCACCGCGCTTGCGGCTATGAACAACTGGATTAAAGTAGATTCGTCGGAGTTTATGATAATCGTTTTGCATATTCTTAATTTTATCATTTCATTAGCCGTCATTTCTACTTTGTTTGGTTTGATGTTCAAAATCTTACCTGATGCAAAAATCGAATGGAAACATGTTTGGCTCGGTTCAATCGTCACAGGATTATTGTTTACAATAGGTAAAACGGCTCTGACTTATTATTTTGGCAAAGCAGAACCCGCCTCTGCTTACGGGGCTGCTGGCTCTATCATACTAATGATGCTGTGGGTCTCGTATTCATCCATGATTTTGTTTTTTGGCGCAGAATTTACTGCCGCTTATGCCAAAATATATTGCAATAAAGTCCCGCCTACTGACATTGCACGCGTTGATAAGCAATAGATTTTAAAGATTTTGTTACAAATACACCCCAAATTGAGGTCAAAAGGACTCAACTCTACCTCTTTTGAATTCACAAGCCGATGGAATAACTTTTGAACATTCATCTTATAGCTGGTAATGTGTGAATGATGTAACTTATTTAAATAGTTATGTAACACTTGCCCAAGCAAAGAGACTCACCTTTGCACTGTGAAAATTACTTCACGTTTAAAAAAGATTAAGATGAAAAAACTAACAGTAAGTATCGTATCAGCTCTCCTTATGTTGACTTTTTTGTCAACGCCTTTGAAAGCCACAACCATAGATAACACAACGCCCGTTTCTACGCCCACAACGTTGAGCGCAACAGAAACGAATACATTAACCGTCAGGCTGCAAGAAATTAAAGGGATGGATAGGTCAAATATGAGTTCGTCTGAAAAGAGAGAATTGCGTAAAGAAACGCGCTCGATAAAGAGACAACTCAGTGGTGGCGTATACGTTTCTGTAGGTGCTATCATCATTATTGCTTTACTGTTGATTCTTTTACTTTGAGCCTTGCGTTACGAATGACGCGCTCGTACTCCAGATTTACGAAATCTTAAAGATTTCGTAAATCTCCTTTGCAACACGGTTCTTAACAACAAAGATTATAGGAACTTCTAAATCTCTTTCAAACAATTAAAATTAAACAAAAACAATTATGAAAAAAATACTTTTTTCTCTCATGATGTTAGGTGCTTTTACAATGGGTTGTAAAAGTTCACAAAAGACACAAGCGGATAAGACTACAGATACTGCCAAAACAGACAAAACAGGCATGAATAAGACCCAAAAAGGTGCCGTCATTGGCGCATCATCGGGCGCAGTCATCGGTGCTATCATTGGCAACAACAATAACAATACGGCTTTGGGTGCTATCTTAGGTGCTGCCGTCGGTGGTACTGTGGGGGTCGTTATCGGCAGCAAAATGGACAAGCAAGCGAAGAAAATGGAGGAAGATTTAGGTAAAACAGCAACTGTAGAACGGGTTGGCGAAGGCATTAAATTGACATTCAACAGTCAATTACTATTTGACTTCGGCAAAACGGATTTGATGGAATCTAACAAGGTAGATTTGCAAAAATTTGCAAAAATATTGAATGAAAATACCGATACCGATTTGCTTATCGTCGGGCATACCGATGACGTCGGTTCAGAATCCTTCAATCAAACCTTGTCCGAAAAACGGGCTGCCTCCGTCACGAATTACCTTTCTTCATTAGGTGTTGGTTACAGCCGTCTTAAAATGGAGGGTAAAGGTGAAACACAACCAACCGTTTCAAACGATACAGAATATAATCGCTCTCAAAATCGTCGTGTCGAAATTGCGATTTATGCAAACGAAAAAATGAAAACGGATGCTTCTAAAGAAGCAAAACAATAAAAATGAAAAATGAAAAGTGAAAAATGCCATTTTTCACTTTTCACTTTTCACTTTTCACTTTTCACTTTTCACTTTTCACTTTTCACTTTTCACTTTTCACTTTTCACTTAAAAATTTCCTAACAATTATAAAAATAAAATTCTATGAAAACGATGCAAATGCATGTTTCCGTTTTAGCCATAATGGTGTCCCTATTTTTGGCCCCCTCAGTATCTGATGCCCAAACTCAGTTTGGCATTCGCGCGGGACTGAACGCTTCTACGATTTCCTTTAAAAATTTGCCGAATAAAGCCGAAAAGTTTGGTTATCACGTCGGTGTTTTCGCAGATGTGCCTATTTCTCCGGGTTTTGTATCAATCCAACCCGAAATAGGCTATTCAACCAAAGGAACAACTTTTAAGCCAGGCAATGACCGTAAAACCTTGAACTTGAATTATGTAGATTTATTCATCCCCGTTGCTTTTAAGTTGAGCATGTTTGATTTACAGGTCGGTCCTTTTGCTTCATACATGACCTCTAAACCTGACTATACTTATTATAGTGACAACAAGGTTTATTTGAATGGTTTTAAGAAATATGATGTTGGTCTAACAGGTGGTTTGACTATGAATATCAATAAATTAATGATTGGTCTCAGATACAATCAAGGGTTTGTAGATATCACACAAGATAATGCGCGTGCCGTTCTGGGTAGCGGTAAAAACGCAGTGGGTCAAGTTTCTGTGGGATATAAGTTTTAAGTAATGATGAATGATAAATGATGAACGATGAATAGTGCAAGAAATTGACTATCCGTTAGTTGCAAGAAATTAAGTTCTCGTTTATTCTTTTACTTACTTAATAGAATTTAAATCCATACATGAACATTAATATAGCGGGGGAGGTAATTATGTCTCTTCCGCTTCTTTTGTTTTTTTTTCATTTTAAAACAAAATCATGAAAAATCTATATCGGCATACCGAGACCATTTTCGAAAAAATGACGGCCGTTGCGACGGCTATACTCGGTAGCTCCTTCACTTTTATACTGGCATTGGGTATGATAATATTTTTTTTGAGCAACAGAGCATTTCACATGCACGACGTTCAGGAATTCATTAGAGATGTTATTCACTCCCTTACCTTTTTAAGTCTATTTGTGATTCAAAAAGAATTTAACCGCTTTTCTGCGGCACTGCATCTAAAAGTCAACGAACTTGTTTCTTCTCACAAGTCTGCCAATAATGCCGTCCTCAATATTGAGGATAAAACAGAACAGGAAATAATTGAATTGGCAAAAGAATATAAAGAACGAACGGAAAAAGCAAACGAGAACACTGGCAAAGTGAAAAACTTCACCTCTCTTTATTAAATCTTTACTAAAAATCGTCACAATGAAAAGCACTTCATTTATCGTCATCGGTCTTTTGCTGGGTGTAACATGGTTTACTTTTACAAATGAGTCAATCGAAAAAGAGACGGCTTTTAATAGCGAATGGACGGGCAATTCCGTGGATTTAACCCAAATATTGGGACAAAACCTCAATATCGCTTGCGATGAAGACCGCCTGTCTTTAACGATTCGCTATAATCCTGCCAACCAATACAGCGACATTATCAATCAATATGGCGACACTTTGCTCTATGGTCGTGTCGTACAGTACGAAAAGCTTTATATTGTGAGTCTGCCGACAAGCAGTGGCTTATTCGATATCAGTGCCATTGACATTCAATTGGATTGCATCACAGGTTTGAAATCAACCCGCAAACAAATGGATGCTTTGGTAAACGATGTTAAAGCAGGTCAATACAAGGAATTGATATGCAAAACGTGTACAAATTCTTCTGCATTGACCGTAAATGAAGCGGTTTTGTATGGTTTTTATCAAAAATTCTTAGACCAATCACCCCGCTATTTTTATGAAGAATCGCCCCACGAAAGCAAAACGCTCTTATTACAGTGAAAAATGAAAAACGAAAAGTGAAAATACTGAGGGGGTATTTTTCGTTTTTCATTTTTCACTTAACAATGTGTGAATCATGTAATTTATTTAAAAAATCATGTAACACGTAAGGCCTAAGTAAAGCGCATCTTTGCACTGTTGTGAAAATTCATTCACAATGAAAATTTCAAAAATATGAATGGGACAGAATTGAGAGGAAACTGGGACGAGCAAAAAGGTAAGCTCAAACAAAAATTTGCTGCATTGACAGATGACGACCTACTGTTTGCGAAGGCAAAAGAGATGAGATGATAGGCAAGCTCGAAATCAAACTCGGTAAATCAAAAGAAGAGTTACATAAGATTATTGGCGATATTTAAGTTAAATATGAATGATGAAATATGAAGTATGTACCCCCTCAGTATTTCATATTCAATATTTCATATTTCACTTAAAATGTGTGAATTGTGTAACTTTTATTCAGAATTATGTAACAACGTGTTGCATATAAGTATTGACCTTCGTGTTGTAAAATTCATTCACAATCTAAAATAACAGAAAATGAGTAAGGACAAAGGCAGTAAAAATATCAAAAAAGCACCCGCAGACAAATCTTTGGGTAATAAGAAAGCATCGGACTACAAAAGTGAAAGCAAAAGCGGACTTGGTAGTCAATCAAACTTAGATGCTTTTAAAACAAAGCCTGAACCGAAAGCAGATAAGAAGAAGTCTTAATCACAGTACCCCCTCAGTATAAAAGGTCATTATGGGTGCTGGATTGTAGTGGTGATTTAGACGTATTGAAAATCAGGATAAGTCATCATGTCAAAAACAATTTATAACATGCACATCAATAATCATCAACCCAATATAAGCAATACTTTTATGCTTGTCCGAAATAAGGCAACAACATGGGCGCAGGTTTACGATAACTATGCGCCCATGATGTATGGCATAATCCTTAAAATGACAGACGATAAAACATTGTCTGAAAATATATTAGTGGCAGCTTTTGACGAGTTACACGCTGAAAATACGATTGGAAAGATAAATGCTTTGGTTTGCATTCGGTGTGCCTACAAAAAAACGTTTAAATACTTGACGGATAGAGGCTTAGTTGTTCATAACAAGCCTTTATTTGATGAAAACTGCCCTTGTGTCAATCAATTTTATATCAAAGGAATGAGTTTAGAGAAAATTGTTATAGATTTAGAGATAACAAAAGATGAAGTATTAAATAAGCTGCGAGCAGAATTTAATTATCTGCGTAGTCAGCGTCAATAAAAAAACAGAACCTGTGAAACTCTACATCAAATATATGTTAAGCGCACGCTGCAAAGCAGCAGTGAAGCGCATTTTAAAAGAACTTGAACTTCATTTCATCATCGTTGATTTGGGTGAAGTTGAGATAATGGAAAATATCACAGCGGCAGAGCGAGACGAATTAAGAACCGCTCTGTCAGATTCAGGATTTGAACTAATGGATGATAAAAGAGCCATATTGATTGAAAAAATAAAGAACACCATAGTTCAAATGGTGCATCATACGGAGGCTGAGGATAACATCAAAATCAATTTTTCTAATTATTTAAGTGAAAAATTGACCCATGATTATACCTATTTGGCAAATCTGTTTTCGGAAGTACAAGGCTCAACGATTGAACAATTCATCATCTCTCATAAAGTTGAACGGATAAAAGAGTTGATTATTTATGGTGAATTGAACATTACGGAAATTGCTTGGAAAATGAATTACAGCAGCGTGGCGCATTTGTCCAATCAATTTAAAAAGGTTACGGGGCTTTCGCCTTCTCAATTTAAACAATTGAAAGACAAAAAGCGGAATATGGTGGAAGACGTTTGTTAATGATAAATGATGAAGTATGAATGATGAATAAATGCAGATTTAGGAAATCTTAAAGATTTCCTAAATCTTGCTCAAATCACTAAAATGTCGCTTTATACTGAGGGGGTATAAATCCAGATAAAAATATAAAGAACATGATGAGAATTGATCCTTCAGATTGTGCAAATGAAGCACAAAGCGACAACGGGGCTGATAAACGACGGGAAATCGGTGATTATCAGCATCATTTGTTTATGCAAGCACCTGTCGCTATTATGATTTTGAAAGGTAAAGATTACTATGTGGAATTAGCCAATGATTTTTATTTACAAATAGTTGATAAAGACAAAGACTTTATAGGCAAACCGATTTTTGAATCTTTACCTGAATTGGAATCGCAAGGCATAAGGGAATTGCTTGATGCGGTTATGGAAAGCGGTAAGCCCTTTGTCGGCAATGAATTGGCGGTCAATCTCAATAGAAATAATAAGATAGAACAAGGTTTTTATAATTTTACTTATCAACCTATTTGTGAAAACAATAACATTATAGGCATTATTGTCGTCGCTAACGAAGTGACGGAACAAGTGCTGGCACGTAAACGGATTGAAGAAAACGAATCTCATTTCCGACTGATGACGGATTTGATTCCCACAAAAATAAGTAATGCCAATGCCGATGGCAGTGTCACATACTTTAATCAACACTGGTTGGACTTTACGGGAATGAGTTTTGAAGACCTGAAAGAGTGGGGTTATCACAGCATTATGCACCCTGATGAGATGGAAGAATTTCAAACCCGCTTTCAAGCAGCTGCCGAAACGGGAACTGTTTTAGAAATGGAAATGCGTTTCAAAAACAAAGCGGGTCATTACATCTGGCATTTGAATCATGCTTCACCTATTAAAGATGCCGATGGCAATATTAAGATGTGGGTGGGTTCTACCACGGAGACCCAAAAGATTAAAGATAGTGAATTCTTTTTTCGCTTTATAGCGGAACTGATGCCGCAAAAAATAACCAATGCCAAACCTGATGGTACTATTATTTATTACAATAAAAGTTGGCAAGACTATACAGGCGCAAGTTTTGACGATTTGATAAATAATGGATGGGGAAAATGGATGCACCCCGATCAATTAGCAGAAGTAACACAATCTTGGCAACATTCTGTTGAAACGGGCGATAATTTTGATATAGATGTGCAAATGCTCAATCATCAAGGGGCGTATCGGTGGCATTCAAGTCATGCGAGAGCTATAAAAGATGAAAATGGCAATACGAAACTATGGATTGGCTTTAATAGTGATATTCACGACCAGAGAAAACAAAGAGATGATTTGCAAGCCGAAGTTGAAACAAGAACTTATGAGTTAAATCAAGTGAATAATGCGCTTGTGCAAAAAAATACAGAATTAGAAGATGCCAAAAAGAAATTGTTATCTGGATATTCTCGCAGCTTGATTGAAGCCAGTCTTGACCCTTTAATTACCATAAATACTGAGGGGGTCATTACAGACATGAATGAAGCCTTCGCAAACATTACAGGCGAAACTCGGGAACAACTATTGGGTTCTGATTTCACAAATCATTTTACAGACCCCGAACAGGCACGTGAGATTTATGAAGAAGTCTTTGCAAAAGGTTTTGTCACCAATTATCCACTCACGGTCATAGATGGTCATTTGATAGACGTTTTATTTAATGGTTCAGTTTATAAAGATGATAAAGGCAATGTATTGGGTGCGGTTGTTGTGGCAAGGGTTATTACGGAACAAAAACGTATTGAAAAAGAATTGGTCGAAGCCCGCGTTTTTGCTGAAATGGCAACTTTAATTGCACAAGAAGCTAAAATTAAAGCAGAAGATGCCGTGAAATCGAAACAGCAATTTCTATCAAACATGAGTCATGAGATTCGGACACCGATGAATGCGATAATTGGGTTTACCAAAGTGATTTTAAAATCAGAGTTATCGGCAAAGCAAAAGGAATACCTGACAGCCATAAAAATGAGTGGCGACTCGTTGATTGTTTTGATAAATGACATACTCGATTTGGCAAAAGTGGATGCTGGAAAGATGACTTTTGAAAAAACACCTTTCAAATTGTCGCTGTCTATATCCGCTATGTTGCATTTGTTTGAAACCAAAATTCAGGAGAAAAATTTAAAATTGATTAAAATATACGACCCTAAAATTCCTGAAGTATTGGTCGGTGACCCTGTGCGTTTGCACCAAATTATATTGAATTTGTTGAGTAATGCCGTGAAATTTACTTCAAAAGGCAGTATTACGGTCAGCGTTTCTGTACTCAATGAAGACAAAGAACATGTAACCATTGAATTTGCGGTGACCGACACAGGTATTGGTATTGGCGACGATAAATTAGATGAGATTTTTGAAAACTTTCATCAAGCATCGAGCGATACATCGCGGTTGTTTGGCGGCACTGGTTTGGGTTTAGCGATTGTTAAACGATTAGTCGAACCACAGGGCGGAAAGATTCATGTGAAAAGTGCCGTCAACGAAGGCACGACGTTTAGTTTCACATTAAGTTTTCAAAAAACGGATGAAAAAGCGGAATTACAAACGGAAATAATAGCAATAGATCCAGATATTAAAAACATAAAAGTATTGGTGGTTGAAGACATGGCACTCAATCAATTGCTCATGAAAACCGTTTTAGATGATTTTGGTTTTGACCGCGACATTGCAGAAAATGGCAAAATAGCCATCGAAAAACTCGTGCAAAAAGATGAACACGGTGCAACCAAAGATTATGATATTATTTTGATGGACTTGCAAATGCCCGAAATGAATGGCTTTGAAGCAACTGAATACATCCGCAAAATCTTGAAATCCGATATTCCCATCATCGCCTTAACGGCAGATGTGACGACCGTTGATTTAGCAAAATGCAAAGCCGTCGGTATGAACGATTATATCGCCAAACCCATTGATGAGCTTGTGTTATACAGCAAAATAGTGGGTTTCGTGAAGAAACCGATAGTGATTACTGAGGATAATGCGACACATGTAAGCCAAATTGCCAAGCAAAGATGTACAAACCTTGAATATTTGATGCAACGGACAAAATCAAATCCAATATTAATGGGGGAAATGATTGCTGTTTATTTGGAACAGACGCCACCGCTCATAAATACCATGCGGCAAAGTTTCGAAGAAAAGGATTGGACGCTTTTACACTCTGCAGTGCATAAATTGATTCCGTCCTTCTCAATTATGGGAATTAGCACGGATTTTGAAAGTATGGCAAAAAAGGTCGTGGATTACGCCCGTACACAAGAGCAAGATGATAGTATCACACACTTTGTTTTGCAACTTGAAAACATTTGCTTACAGGCTTGTGAAGAATTAAAAGAAGAACTTAAAAATCTTCAAAAATAAAATACGATGAAAAATATCAACAAAATAAAACTGTTTTTAGTCGATGATGACGCATTATTCCTAAAACTATCGCAAATTGAACTCCTCGAACATGCTGATTTTGAGATTGAAACCTATCCAACAGGAGAAGCGTGTTTGGAGAACTTATCGCATAACCCAGATGTCATTATTTTAGATTATCACTTGGATGGCATTGATAAAAATGCGATGAATGGCTTAGAAACTTTGGATAAAATCAAAAGCTATAATTCTGATATTCCCGTCATTATGTTGTCTTCACAAGACAAAATCGAAGTGGCTGTCAATTGTATGCACCACCGTGCTTATGATTATATTGTCAAAAGCGAAACGGCTTTTATTCGCTTACAAAAAACCATTACCAATATTTTTAGTTATAAAAAAATGGAAAAGGAATTGAATTGGTATATGTCGAAGATGTGATACCCCCTCAGTAATTCAACAAAATAGTTTTTTTTATTTAATTCAACACATAGTCGCATAGCCCACATAGCTCTAATTATTTGTTTTTCAATTTTTTATATGTGAACTATGTGGCTATGTGTTGAATTAAAAACGTCGGAGCGGTTGCAAGCCTCTCCGACGTTTGCCGTTTAAAAACAACCAATGTGTGAATTGTGTAATTATTTTAAATAATTGTATAACTTTTCAAACAGCAAATACGCCCATCTTTGTCTAATTCAACAAAAAACACACTATTCATACTGAGGGGGGCAAATATCTGCTCATATTAAAGGGATTCAAGTTTCACAATACGAAAAAAGAATAATGGAAATGGATGTGTACGGTATCATGATGCAATCACCGGTGGCAATGTGTATTTTTAGAGGCGCGGATTACACCATAGCGTTCGCCAATGATTTTTACCTAAAAATACTTGGAAAAGGAAAGGATATTGTAGGTAAACCGCTTTTTGAATCATTTCCTGAACTGATAAATCAAGGAATTGACACACTTATTGACAATGTTATGGTAAGCGGTCTGCCTCATGCTATCAATGAACATGAAGCACAACTTATGGAGAATGGGCAAGCGGAACAGCATTTTTTTAATTGTGTTTATCAACCTTTGCGGGAACAAAATGGCGATATTACAGGTGTTATTGTGGTGTTTACAGAGGTAACAGAACTGGTGATTGCTAAAAACGCAAACAGAATAAGCGAAGAAAAACTGTCCATTGCGTTAAGTATTGCAAATATAGAATTGGCTTTTCAAGACGACGAGAAAGAAAAAAGAGCCGTCGAGTTAGGTATTGCAAACATAGAATTGGCTTTTCAAGATGATGAGAAAGAAAAAAGAGCCGAAGAATTAAGCATTGCAAATATAGAATTGGCTTTTCAAGACAAAGAGAAAGGGAAACGGGCGGAAGAATTAGTCATTGCAAACAAAGAATTGGTCTTTCAAAACAAAGAAAAAGGGAAACGGGCAGAAGAATTAGTCATTGCAAACAAAGAATTGGTCTTTCAAAACGAAGAGAAAGGGAAACGGGCAGAAGAATTAGTCATTGCAAACAAAGAATTGGTCTTTCAAAACGAAGAGAAAGGAAAACGGGCAGAAGAATTAGTCATTGCGAACAAAGAATTGATTTTTCAAAACGAAGAGAAAGGGAAACGGGCAGAAGAGTTAGACATTGCAAACAAAGAATTGGTCTTTCAAAACAATGAGAAAGGGAAACGGGCGGAAGAATTAGACATTGCAAACAAAGAGAAATGGAAACAAGAAATTGCCAATAAAAAACTGGAGGCTTTCAGTTCTTCTGTCAAATTGGTGTCGCAATATTCGCGCAGTTTGATTGAAGCCAGTTTAGACCCCTTAGTGACCATTTCGGCGGACGGAAAAATAACGGATGTGAACGAGGCATCTATAAAAGTGACGGGTATTGGGCGAGACAAGTTGATTGGCACCGATTTTTCAAATTATTTCACAGAACCACAAAAAGCACAGGAAGGTTACAGACAAGTTTTTGAAAAAGGTTTTGTGGCAGATTATCCACTGACGATTACGCATAAAAATGGGAAATTAACGGATGTATTGTACAATGCATCAGTCTATAAAGATGATAAAGGCAAAGTATTAGGCGTTTTTGCAGCTGCAAGAGATATTACAGAGCAAAAACGGATTGCCACAGAATTGACAGAAGCAAAAGTCTTTGCGGAGTTGGCAACAAAAACCGCTGAAGAAGCCAAAACAGAAGCTGAAAATGCGACTAAAATAGCCAATGATGCCGTAAAAGCCAAACAACAATTTCTGTCAAACATGAGCCATGAGATTCGAACACCGATGAATGCGATAATTGGCTTTACGAAAGTGGTTTTAAAAACAGATTTGTCGGCAAAACAAAGGGAATATCTATCGGCTATAAAAATGAGTGGCGATGCTTTGATTGTTTTGATAAATGATATCCTCGATTTGGCAAAAGTGGATGCGGGAAAGATGACTTTTGAGAAGACACCGTTTAAATTGAAGATGTCCATAGCGGCAATGCTGCATTTGTTTGAAACAAAAATTCAAGAAAAGAATTTACAATTAGTCAAAAAGTATGACAATAATATTCCAGAAGTATTGATGGGCGACCCTGTGCGTTTGCATCAAATAATTTTAAATCTGGTGAGCAATGCGGTAAAATTTACCGCCACAGGCAATATAACCGTCAGTGTTTCTCTCCTAAGTGAAGACGAAGAACAAGCGACCGTTGAATTTGCGGTGACAGATACGGGTATCGGCATATCCGAAGAAAAAATGCCTAAGATTTTTGATAATTTTCAACAAGCATCGAGCAATACCGCGCGGTTGTTTGGTGGAACAGGCTTAGGATTGGCGATTGTGAAACAATTAGTCGAGCCACAAGGCGGAACCATTGCCGTCAAAAGTACAATGGGTGAAGGAACAACTTTTAGTTTCACATTAAGTTTTCAAAAAACAGATGCCAAAGCTGAAATGCAAGTTGAAATAACAGAATTAGATGAAGACATTAAAAGCATAAAAGTATTGGTCGTTGAAGACATCGTACTCAATCAATTATTGGTAAAAACACTCTTAGATGATTTTGGATTTGAACGCGATATAGCGGACAATGGTAGAATAGCCATTGATATGCTCACAAAAAAAGATGAATATGGCGCAACAAAAGTCTATGATATTATTTTGATGGATTTGCAAATGCCCGAAATGAATGGTTTTGAAGCCACCGAATACATTCGGAATACGCTTAAATCTAATATCCCCATCATTGCATTAACGGCAGACGTGACGACCGTTGATGTCGCAAAATGCAAAGCGGTGGGCATGAATGATTATATTGCAAAGCCCATTGATGAACGCGTATTGTACAATAAAATAGTGGGTTTGGTCAAAAAAAGCGTTGTGAGACAGAGCGATAAAGTTCCTGAAACAGCGCAAAATGTGCCATTGCGTTATACGAATTTGACTTATTTGATGAAGCTGACAAAATCGAATCCTAAAATAATGATGGAAATGATTTCGGCTTATTTGGATCAAACACCGCCTTTAATTCAGGCGATGCGGCAAAGTTTTCATGAGCAAGACTGGCCATTATTACATTCTGCGGTGCATAAAATGATTCCTTCATTTTTAATGATGGGCATGAGTGCCGATTTCGAAACGATGGCAAAAAAAATCGTGGAATATACTCGAATGTCCCCAAAGGTTGGCAATATATCCGATTTTGTTTTTCAACTTGAAAATGCTTGTGAACGAGCCTGTGACGAATTAGAAGAAGAACTCAATGCACTTAGGAAATGATGAATGATGAATTTGTAAAACGTTGATTTTCAACAATATTGCAAAATGCAGTTTGTCATTTTATTTTTCCACAATTCCTTAAACACAAAAACATGAACAATACCCATAAAATAAAACTGTTTTTAGTAGATGACGATGCCGTATTTTTAAAACTGTTAGAGATTGACCTCCGTGAACAAGCCGATTTTGAGATTGAAACCTACGCAACAGGGGAGTTGTGCATACAAAACCTATCGAACAAACCCGATGTCATCATTTTAGATTATCATCTCAACGGCATTGATAAAAACACGATGAATGGCATCGAAACATTGGACAAAATAAAAGCTATCAACCCCGATATCCCCGTTGTCATGCTGTCCGCCCAAGATGAACTTGAAGTGGCGATAAAATGCATGAATCACAAAGCATTCGATTATGTTATAAAAAGCGAAACGACTATCCTGCGCTTGAAAAAGACGATAATTCCATTTTTAGTGGCGGGGAAATAGAAAAGTTGTTACAAAAAACCAATCATTTAGGGCCAAACGCCAAAGCGGTATCTACCTTTTTACTATTTCAAGCCACTATTTTGCAAGTTCATCATTCATTATTTACAATTCATCATTCCCTAATGATTCTTCCCCATCTGCAAGTTCATTGATGTCGTTCTTTTTTAAGTGCAAAAAATTCTCTGGCGAAGTTATTTTGAAACGCTTGTCTTCTTCCACATTGCGGCGCGCTTTTCCAGCCAAACGTCCGCCCTGCACAGCGGCATCTAGGTTTTCCTCATAGCCTTGTGCATTCTCTTCGACAGCTATGTGGCGTGTCGCTTCTTCGCCCAACATCGTAAAAATCAATTCAAGGTTTGTCATGTGGTCACGAAGGTTTTCTTTTTCGAGACCTTTAAATTGTTTGTGTTGAGATGGCGTTAGGTCGAAAGTTGCTTTGGCAATTTCAGCCGTTAAAATCGCATATTCTGTGCCTTCTTTTACTTTTCTCGCTTTCCATTCATCGGTCAATTGCTTACGAATATCAATGCTTCGAATACGTGTATCAATCCACTCTGTTGGATAACCTTTGGCAATATACAATTCGCGCATACGCTCCACAGCCAATTCTGGGTTCTCAATTTCTTCCATTCGCTCCTCCCCTACTTGCGCCAACCAAAGTTTGAACGGCTCGGCTTTGGGTGAAGGCACGGACATAATGATACGCAGAATACCTTTTCGGTTAGAACAAGTCATCCGTTGTTTACCCCCCTCAGTAGCCACGGCAAGGGTATCTACAAGTTGTGGGTACCCTTTAGCAAGCTCTTTATCTCGGCTTCTCAATGCGCCCAAATATTTTTTTGGATTTTTACTATCCGTCAATAAGCCGACAACGTCTTCAACAACAAACCACCACTCCTCATTATGCCAAACACGACGAATCTGTTTTTCTTCAAAAAGTATGATATGATTACTCATTTCCATCTTCAAATTAAATTGTAAAGTTTATTTTTCAGTTGCCGACAACTTATCGGCAACTAAGAATCTCGCTTTTCTCCTAACTTTTATAGATTTTATTTTCAATTTTATTACATCATTACATTACTACATGATTACATCAAAGCAATAAAGCATCATTACATAAATACAGTTTGATGTAACGATGCAATTATTTTTCATTTCAAACCCTTGTTTTCCTGCACCAAAAAAGCATTGAAATCTTTGTGTTCCGCAAAAACAGCGTTTTGGGGTTCACAATTTTCGAAAGCCGCTCGAAAAAGAAAAGTTACCTTTTCCCCTGCTGTATCATTGTCAAAAAAAGTTCGAACCAGTTTATAATCTCTTGATTTCAAAAATTCAATCGCTTTTTTTGACAATGAGACAGAATTAAGCACAAGATAATCTTCTTGACCCCAACCGAAAAAAGTGCCGTAAGAAAGAAAATCCATGAATCCTTCAAAACAGATTATCCTCTCGTTTTTTGGTGCTGTTTGAAACCACGAAAAGTTTTTGCCGCTCTCAGGTACCGTGCCTTTGAAAAACGGATTTCGGATTTCATACCCCCCTACCCTATTTTCGATGCCCACAGCCGTGTAAGATTTGCCCGTTGGCAAGTGTTTGAAGAAAACGGTTTTTAAGAAACGTGTTGCGATTTTTACATCAATACATCTTTCTGTAATGATGTATTGATGCAATGATGTATTTAATCTGCCAAAATCAACCACTTTTTCTAATTGAAAAATATCTTCTTGAGTGATTTCTGATGGGGGAAATACTGAGGGGGTACTTTTCCCCAAGTATTGATAAGACATACTTTCAAAATCAGAAAGTATGCTCAAAGCACCGCGCATATCTGTATTGAAGAAGCGTAAAATCAAATCTATTGGAGAACCACCGATGCCTTCACCGAAGTCAAACCAAATATTCCGCCGCACATCTACCTTGAAACTGGGCGACTTTTCGAGACGAAAAGGTGAGTGATACCATAAAGTCTCTCCAACCTGACTTGTACGAGCCGATTCATAGCCTAATTTCAACAGAATTTTAGCCAACGGTAGGTGTTTTGCTTCATCAAATTGCATCATTACACAATTACATTATTACATGAATACATCATTGCATCATTACACTAAATCATTTTCCATGAGCTTGTGGATGTATTTTGTAAAACTGGTTCCTTCCGATTTGGTTTTCAAAACCATTCTCATATACAAATCATGTGGCAAAATGATGGTGAAGCGGCGGTCTTTTTTAAGTGGTTCTTCTGCTGTGGGTGCAGGTGTTTCGATTTCAACTGTTTTTGCAGTAACTACTGAGGGGGTGCTGATTTGGCTGGCAAAGGCAGCCAGTTTGTCTATGTCGAGGTCATCGTCCATAAAACCACCTGCAATTTTTGATGCTTTTGATTCTTTTTTCATAATTTTAAAATGCTTTTTTTAGGAAATGATGAATTTTTTAGCGGATTTCAATCTTGCGCTACGACTTTATGGCTCTGATTTCTTCAAAAAGAGCTTGCATTTCTTCGGCAGCTTTGCGGTCTTTGGTTTCAATAACACCCAAGCCGTCAATAATGGCTTCTTTGTAAGCCACTCGATTGGATAAGCGTGTTTGTAAAATACGCAAGCCCAAATCAGTCAATGCCTGTTCGATATCACGGTCTAAACGGCGTTGGCTGCTGAAAAAATTGAGTAGTACAAAAACCTCTTTTGCACTGCCCATGATAGTCAATTGGTCAATTTTTTGCTTGATATTACGCATTGTCCAAACATCTAACGCCGAAGTTTGAATAGGGCAAATCACAATATCGGCGACGAGAATCATCCAAGTTGCCAATTCTTCAAAGACGGGTGCGCCATCTAAAATGACAATTTCGTAATCTTTACTGAGACTTTTGACGGTATGAGCCAATTCTTTTCCTTCTTCAGGAGAAAATCCTGTTTGAGAACGATAGCCCGATACGCCGAAAACTTGCACTTCAGGCATTATGTCGCCACGCTGCGTTTTCCATTTTTTGGAGTTCAATTGCGAATTATCCACGTCGCCAATGCAGACTTTATAGCCCGCATGAGCAAAACAGGTGGCTAAATTGGTGCTTAGGGTCGTTTTACCAACACCACCTTTCAAATTCATTACAGAAATTATCATAATTAATATTTTTGGCAAAGGTAATTTATTACATCATTACATCAAACCGTATTTACATCGTTTGTCATTTTATGCAATGATGTAATGATGCAATTGGGATATATACATAAAAGCCACATTTTGGTACTGAGGGGGTAGTAAATGTGGCTTTTATTCTTTTTTATTAAAGCGATACCAAAATGTGGCTTTTAGAAAATGAAAATCACTCAAATCCGAAACAGTATATTAAAAGCCACATTTTGGTACTGAAGGGGGAATTCCTGTTCTTATTGAAATAATACCAAAATGTGGCTTTTGTGGTTCTTTAAGGCCCTCTTTTTTCTTTTCATTGGAAAAAACAAATTTTAAAAGCCACATTTTGGTATCGAACTTTCTATTATTGTCTTTTATAATAAAAGTTTTAAATCTTGTTTTAGAAGCTCATAAATAACTGATAATCAATAGATTAATTAGCCGAAAAGCCACATTTTGGTATCGTAATGCCACATTTCGGTACCGAATCGAACAACTAAAGCCACATTTCGGTATCGAAAAAGCCACATTTTGGTATCAAACCATCCAAAGGACTTGAAAAAATAGTAACATCACAATTTGGTGATTCATGTGGCTTTTGTACTTTTGGGTAAAATTAGCCGCTAAAATGGACAAAAAAAAGAACATAGATATAAAGGAGTTATCCGTTACGCAATCAAACCCTTTGATTGAGGCAACTTACCCGCGTATCATTCAAAAAAGGGATGGTAAGGAAACCATTGACCTCAAAGTTACGACGAGGGCGCATAAGGTATCGCGTTTAATAGTCTCTTTAATCAATCCAGATGATGATGATTTGCGGCTTTATCGCATTGATATTGCGACTTTGAAATCCTATTTGGGTTATAAAGCGGATTCGCCCAACGGACGTTTTTATCAAGACTTGAAAGACATCGCACATCGGCTCAACAAACAACCCATTGAAATTCGCCCCGAAGCGAAACGCGTATTGACGGCTTATTTTATATCGTCTTTTGAAATAAATTACAAAACGAGTGAAGTGATTTTTGAAATTTCAGGTCAATTGAAGCCGTTTCTGATGCAGTTGAAAAGGAATTTCACCTCCTTTGACTTGGAAAACATCCCACGTTTATCAAGCGGTTATTCGATTCGATTGTATGAATTGCTGTGTCAATACAAACCGCTTGGCAAACGCACGTTCCACGACCTCGACCAATTGCAACTGATGCTCGGCTCGGCTTACGAAAAATACAGCCATTTTAAAGCCCGTGTTTTAGAGCCGACACGCAAGGATATTACCAAAAATACGAACATAACATTTGAATATAAAGAGCTAAAAGAAGGCAAAAAAGTAACGGGTTTGACCTTTCACATCGCTGACAATGTACCAGAAGCACCTATTTTACCCAAAGCGTTGACGCTTTTATTCACGGATACTGAGGGGGGTAGGGTAGGAGAGGGGACGCCTTTTGCGCCCAATATTATGGTGCAAATACTCCTAACTGCGGGTATCAAAGTTAAAGCCGCGACTCAATACGTTCATTCTGGTTTTGAAATTATAAAAGACGAAAAGAAAAGGGTTGAGGCGTTAAAGCGTTGCCCGACGATAGAAGACTATTACGCCGAAAAAGCCAATTTATTGAACGCTTCTAAGACGGAAAATCCCGCAGGGTTCATCGTCAAAGCCTTGCAAGAGGATTGGCACACCAGCAAAGCGGCACAGGCTGTTGTGGAACAAAAGACAATACGGGAAAATCGGCAACGCCAAAATCAAGCTAAACAACTTGAGAAGAAATTAGATGCGCTCAAAAAAGACTATCAAACAGCCATAGAACCTATATTTGAACGCTTGGCAAATGATGGAAAGGCTTTCGATGCCGCCTATAATGGTGTGATGGGCCAATATGATGAAACGGCATTATTCAGCCGCATTGTTTCACAATTTCAAACGCCGCAAGTGGCTTATCAAGGCAATACAGCTCTGCGGAGCTTGATGAATGAGTATTTTAAAAAGCATTTTGAGGAGGCGTTTGTATCGTTGGCTGATTTGGTAAATGGCATAGATGCGTTGAAAAAAGAAATCGTTTTTTTAGCTCAATAGTATGAAATGTACGAAGATAGGTGTACGATGTAAGAACTGTATTGCTTTTATAATCAATCTTTTGAAAAAATTAGATTTCTGATTGTTTAAGCCTGGCTACTTATAATTACCAATTATCAGAATTTTTTTTTGTACAACCTTCGGAAGGTTATTACTCACAATTTCACGAAATCATATTCAAAAATCCAACAGTATGAAAAGATTATTGCCCATTTGGTTATTACTGTTATTTGTAGTAACCACGCCTACCCATTCCTTTGCCCTAAAGATACTCAACGGGTCGAAACCCAATATCATCTTCATCCTAACAGACGACCAAATTGCAGGTGTTTCGCAGCCTAAAAATTGGCATGGCAAAAGCCTTTTACCCCTTGTTTCGGGCACAAATAAAACGCTCAATCGAGACGCTGTTTTGATTGAACACCTTTGGGAATTTGACCAAATACCCCCAAGCGAAGGTGTGCGGACAAAGGATTTTAAGTATTTCCGTTACGTAAATGATAAAAATTGGGAGGAACTCTATGACCTCAAAAATGACCCAAAAGAG
>JANLQI010000132.1:0-11231 GCA_031367705.1 Saprospiraceae bacterium
GTGATGTCTCATGGTTCTCATTAAAGCCTTGTGCATTGTCCTCAACAGCATAGGAACGTGTGACTTCTTCGCCCAACATGGTAAAAATGAGTTCCAAATTGGTCATGTGGTCACGCAGGTTTTGTTTTTCCAAACCTTTCACATTCTTATGTTCAGTAGGTGTCAACCCGAAAGTCGCTTTGGCTATTTCGGCGGTCAAAATAGAATATTCATGTCCTTCTTTAACACCTCTATTTTTCCATTCATCGGTCAATTGCTTTCGGATACTGATACTTTTAAGGCGTGTTTCAATCCATTCGTCGGGATAACCTTTGGCACGATAGAGTTCTTTGATGCGTTCAATAGCCAATTCTGGATTTTCAATTTCTTCAATACGTTCCTGTCCCACCTGAGCTAACCACAGTTTAAACGGCTCGGCTTTTGGCGACGGAATAGACATAATAAGGCGCAGCAACCCCTCAGTATGCGCACAATTCATCCGTTGTTTACCACCTTCCGTTTCAACTGCAAGGGTGGTAGCAATTTGCACCCACCCTTTTGAAAGTTCAGGGTCACGCCGACGAATGTCTTTTATATACTGTTTCGGATTGCTGCTATCCGTCAAAACAGCAACGACATCTTCGATGACGAACCACCATTTTTCTTCATGCCATACACGACGGATATTTTTTTCTTGAAAAAGGACAACTTTATTCTGTTCCATAATGTGATATTCAATTTAAACAAATTTGTTTTCAAAGATACACTTTATTGTTTGATAAATAATGCTTGTAAAACTTAAAAACGACTATTTTTTTTTATTTTTGTTGCATTATTAAAAATAAAACACCACAAACATGGCATACAGCGAAAATTTGGCGGATAGACTCCGCGTCCACCTCGCCACGCAAGAGGATGTGGAAGAAAAGAAAATGATGGGCGGATTGACGTTCATGGTCAACGGCAAAATGTGCATCGGCATTGTTAAAGAGGATTTGATGGCTCGAATCAATCCAGACATTCACGACCAAGCCATCGAAAAAAATGGCTGCCGTGAAATGGATTTTACAGGCAAACCCATGAAAGGTTATGTTTTTGTCTCACCCGAAGCGGTTGAGTCTGAGAAAGAATTGAGCTATTGGGTCAATTTGGCTCTTGAATATAATCCGCTTGCAAAAGCATCGAAGAAAAAGAAAAAGTGAGGATATGATTTGAAATCATACCCTCACTATCACAAATAACAACTTACAAACTACTCAAAGACTTGTCTTTTGGCGACTTCACTTCGTAGCTAAACGTCAATTTCTTAGAGTCTTTGGGCTTCAAATTGAAATCCCAAACCAACCTACCTGTTTCCGTATTGAAGCGCGCACCACTGTTTTCGAGATACTCGATTTTGATGTCTTGCTCCTTGGTCACAGGCATTTGGTCTTCGACGATAAGACGGATTGGGATGGTTTTAGTGTTTCGTACTGTGATTTCATAGACTTGCGTCAAAAAATGATTGTCGCTCAATATCTTGTCTTTGCATTTGTCCTTGACTTTTGTGCGGGTTACAACGATGCTTTTATCTCTGCCCAAATTGAGTTGTAACGTGTCGTTTGTATTCAAAGGATTGATAAAACTTTCACCGATATAAGAGTTGTCGAAATAAATACGTGCTGTGCCAGGCATCAAATTCATGTCCTCCCAATCCGATACACGTGCCATCAAAAACGCATCGGGGTCAAGTTTCGGCACAATCGAATAGGAATAAACCGCAGGAATCGTTTTGCTTTGAATAACGACATTATGCGCCTTATTATCAGATTCTATACTGTATTTCAGCTTGATTTCGTACTCAATACGCATCATATTTTGATTAATTTGTGTGTAGTCCATCACGCCGTCCTTTTCTTTAATCGCCATTTCGTCATCAAATCCACGAATATTGTCCGTCACGATTCCCCCCGAAGTCAATGCCATATTTGCATTATTTTGCGGTACAGGCTGTCGGCTTAAATCATTTGAGCGTTTGGCTTTTGACAAATAAGCCTCAGTTTCCATCATCATAGGCATATTATAAGCCAAATACTGAGGGGTCAATATCGGCTTCATATTGCCTTGATTTGGGTCGCCTGTTGAAAGGGTTAACAAGACATCTTTCCAATCAATACCTGTATTTTGATAAACGGCAGCACGGTGTTTCAAGTCAATATTTTGGTTCTCTTTTGAGGCTTTCAAATCATAAGAAGTTGTCCAACCTGCTTGTTGTACGAAGTAAGTCAATGTGATTTCAGCCGCCATCGCTCTTTCTGCCATGACCGTGACGATGACTTGCGGCATCGGTTTAGTCGGATTATTGTTAACAGGTATGCCGATGCCTTGAATAAGGCTATTGAGTGTTGCCACTCGGCTATTGAGTTGACTGCGCAAACGGTTTTCTTTGAAGGCTTCTTTTTCCAATTTCAAGAGTTCGCTGTCAATATCGTTTTGTCTTTTTCTTAGAAAATCAATGCTTTGCATGAGCAATGCGAGCGAATCGCGCTGCAAATCGCCCTTCATCATTTTGTTGTTAATCAATACATTGCGTTCTATTTGCAGCGTATTTGTGCGGTTTTGAATGTCTTTTTTGACAAAACCTAAATCGTCAAGCGAGTCTTTGACATTAGCCAATTCCTCTTTCCAACGGACAACACGCGGGTCGTCGGACTTGATGTCGGATTTGGTTTGTTCCGCATATTTCAAGCGGTACTGAACATCCATGATAATGAGGTCGTTTTTGCCCGCCGCTTGTAGCGAATTTTGTAGGAGATAAGGCGACAGGTTTTCAAAAATAATATTCGTTGTACCTGCATTAACAGATACCAACTCGGTTGAACTCAATAATGCGCCTTGTTGAAAAATAGTGGCACGTTGCACCGATGTTTTGACCGATTTTTCATTTTGTGCCTCTGATACTGAAGGGGTCAAAATGGAAAGTAGAAAGATAGATAGCATGAGATTTTTCATTAGAAAAAAGATTTAAGGTTTAATAAAAACAATGATTTATCTGAACCAAAAGCGACACAGCTTCGGCTCTAATGATTTGATTATTAGTTTTTTATGAAAAAAACGGGAAATACTGAGGGGTCGTATTTCCCATTATCAAAGGACACAATTGATAGATGCAAGGCTTTGGGAAATTCCACACAAAGAATTTGTTTTATTTGATAAATGATTATTTGATCTCTATACATTGATGAACAGTGTGTTAACCGTTTTTATTTTGAAAAAATAGGGAGGGGTCGTTTTTATTTCTAAATTTGCCGACGGACTATAAATATCATTATGCACAATTCTCAAATATCTTTACTCGACGATGCTGCTTTGTTGAACCGTTACCGTTCAACGACGGAAATGGCTTGTGTGGGTGAATTGTTCCGTCGATATAAACACCTCGTTTTGGGTGTTTGCTTGAAATATTTGAAAAATGCACACGATGCGGAGGATGCGGTTATGGAAATCTTTGAAAAATTGCATCTTGATTTACAGAAGGGCGATGTGACCTATTTTAAGTCGTGGCTTTATACTGTGGCACGTAATCATTGCTTGATGCGGTTGCGAAAAGCGGGTTTACCCGTTGAGTTTCCTGAAATTTTGCCTCAAAATGCCGACGATACTGAAGGGGTGCTTGAAGATGTGAAAATCAAAGAGGCTTTGCTCCAGAAGATGGAAATGGGCTTGGGTCTGTTAAAACCTGAGCAAAGAATGTGTCTTGAATTGTTTTTTTTGAAAGATAAATCCTACAAAGATATTATGCGAGAAACGGGTTTGTCTTTAAATGAAATCAAAACGCATGTGCAAAATGGAAAGTTGAATTTGAAAAAAATGATGCTTAGATAGACCACTGATTGGGCTGATGCGACTGATTTTCTCTGATTTTTTTAGATTCTTACAGAATGACAAGAAAAAAATCAGCGTAAATCAGTCGCATCACTCAAATCAGTGGTCAAAAAAATAAATAATGAAAAACGTAGTTCCAGAGGAAAATTGCTTAACAGAAGTTCAGTTGTTGCGGTATTTGCACGACGAATGTCGTACCGATGAGGTGCGGGCAATAGACCGTCATTTGACGCACTGTCCGATGTGCAGTGATGCTTTGGAGGGAGTTATGCTTTTGGGGAAAGGTCGTTTGGAACGCTCGTTGAAACACTTGGATGCTCAAATTAATACGGGTTTTTCAAGTAAAACAACCGTTTTTGAGTTAGAAAAGCCTGTGATGACAGTTGTTAAAAAACCTAAAAGTCGGTTGTGGTTGTGGGCGGCGGCAAGTGTGGCAATAGTGGTGACAGCGGGTATTATGTTGTTGACTAAGCCTGTTGAACCACTTTCTACATTACCAACGGTAGCAAATACTGAGGGGGAGGCTTTACCTACTGAAAGGATGCCAGATGGGGCTGTTTCTACTCAAAATGGTGAAACCCAAGCAAATTCCTTGAAAAATGGAGCAAAAACGGGTACGGATAAAGGTTTGACAGATAATAAACTGACTGAAACGGCGGATTTGGATGTTCCAAAAACAGATGAACGTTCTGTTGCGGCAACGACGACGACAAGTGGAGCAAGTATTGATGGGGTAACGACGAAGCCACAAGCAATGAAAACGACGGAGGATACTGAGGGGGGGGCTTTTGGTCAAAAAAAATCGAAAGACGCTGATGCGAAACGTGAGGAAATGGTTTATGGGGATGCTTACAGAAGTAAAGAAAAACAAGCACAAACGACCTCTCAGAGTGACAACAACTATCCAGGAGCGGCGGCTCAAAATGTGGTGACGGAATCTAAAGTCAAAGCAACACGAGAGAAACAAATGGTGGACAATGGTTTGGCGGATTATCAAATAGGTATGCAGTATTATACAAAAGAAGATTATAATCAAGCCATTGCACAACTGAATCGTGTTTTGGCGAAGCAAAATAAAGGTATTTTGTATGAAAATGCGTTGTGGTATTTGGCGAATAGCTATTTGAAATTGGGTAAAAAACAAGATGGACAAGCCTTATTGCAACGGATTGTGGGGGAAAAAGGAAAATATGCACAGCAAGCGGCGGCTTTATTGAAGTAGGGCTATAATGACCAAACAACACGTAATAGACATTATGAGATTAAGTATATTACGTGTTGTCGGGATATTAAAAGTTACGAGTCATTTCACGCCAGCGAGCCGTTGTAGCATCATAAATAAATGTAATCATACCATCAGTAGCCAAAGATGCTGCGCCTGCTGCCTTCAGTATAAAGCGATTTGCAGCCGTTGCACTGGCGTTTTGGTGATTAACTGTTATACTTGTTGCACCGATATTAATGATGCTGATTTGGCGACCATCTGCACCCGCAACGATGCCGTTTATGATAGGTGTTGAAGAACCTGAAATACGATAAACCGTAGCCGATGTTGACAAAATAGCATAGTTATTTTGAGTACCTGTGAAAGCAGAAGGAGTCGTCACTCCATGTGTGGTCGTTACACCCATATTCGCATAAGACATAACACCGGCAGTCGTTGATGTCAAAGCTTGTCCATCAATGGTTGGAGCAGCAGCTGGTAAGGTGTAAGTAACACTGGCGGCTTGAGATTGTGCTTTAAAAGCAGTATAGTGAGCACCTCCCGCACTTGGCTCCGCAAAACGCAGTTCACCCGCAGTACTCGTATTACTCAAAAGGATATTCCCATCACCGACTTCTAATTTTTGGGTAGGTGCTGATGTACCAATACCAATATTGCCACTGTTAATACCATAAATCCAGTTGCCAATGCTCAACTGATTGCTTGCTGTATTAGTGGGTACTTGCGCATTAGCACCGATGGCGATATTATTTGCACCAGATGTGATGTTACTACCCGCTTTATAACCCAACCCTGTATTGTTATCGGCGGAGGCATTTACCATGCATGAGTCACCCACGACTGTATTATTGCTTTGATTGCTGACATTAATAATTGTAGAATTGCCTATTGCCACATTATTATTGCCTACTGAATTGGAAAAAAGAGCCGAAACACCAATGGCAATATTGGTCGTACCTGTTGTATTAGTAAAGAGTGCCGACGCACCAAGAGCTGTATTATCAGAAGCCGTATTGCTGCCTAATGTATTCGAACCAAGTGCCGTATTGTTACTACCTGATATATTGCCATAAAGTGCTGCGCGACCAATAGCTGTATTGGCATTGCCTATTGTATTAGAATAAAGAGCAGATTCGCCCAAAGCCACTTGATAGTATCCCGTTGTATTCCCTTGCATCGCATTGTTACCAACGGCGGCGTTGCCATAGCCGACTGTATTGCCTTTTAATGCAAAATTACCTACGGCAACACTTGTAGAACCACTATAACCACTTGTATTAGCTGGTTGATTGTAATACATGGCTTGATAGCCGATGGCAACATTATCGCTGTTCCAAGCAGAAGAACCATAAGATTGGGTAAACAAAGCTTCTTGCCCTATGGCAATGTTTCGACTTGCACCGATATTCGAAACTGCTGCGGAGTAACCGATAAAGGTATTGCTGGCACCCGCTGTGGTCGCTTTACCCGCTTGATAGCCCATGAAAGTACCATAGTTGGCTGTTGTTGCGGCACCTGCTTGATAGCCTACAGCTGTCAAACCCGTCACCGTCGCTGCTGAAAATAAAGCACTATCGCCAATGGCAACATTGGCTTGTCCTGTTGTGTTGGTAAAGGATGCTTTATGACCCAGTGCCGTATTGCCCCAAGCATTGGTATTATTGTATAAAGCCTCACGACCTAAGATGGTGTTATTGCTACCTGTGGTATTCGTAAACATAGCGTAACTACCGATTGAAGTATTGTTGCCCCCTGTGGTATTGGTATAACCGCTTTGATAGCCCGAAAAGAGGTTGCCTGTGCCTGATGTGTTGCTATAACCTGCTTGGTGACCCATAAATTGATTGTTGCTTGCGGTGGTGCTTGTAAAACCTGCTTCGTAGCCGATAAATGTATTTTGAATACCCGTGGTATTATTGAAACCTGCTTCATGCCCATAAAAATTATTGTAATAACCCGTGGTGGTGTTTTGTCCAGCAGAGAACCCTGTGGCTGTGTTCGATCCGCCATCTATGGTTTCTCGTAAGGCATAGACCCCAAATGCTTGGTTATGACCGCCTGTGGTGTTTTTTTGAAGCGCCAAATAACCTACGGCTGTATTAGAAAAACCTGTCGTGTTGAGGTTCATGGCAAGGTTACCAACGGCGGTGTTGTAACTACTTGTGTTGAATTTCAAGGCTTCGTTGCCGATGGCAGTGTTTTCTTGTCCTGTGATATTATCCCGAAGAGCATAATTACCTAACGCTGTATTGGCTGTACCTGTCGTATTGCTTGGTAGCGCATAAAAACCAACGGCAGTATTGTTTGAAGCTGTTGTATTGGCATTAAGGGCATGACTACCGAGGGCTGTGTTATAGTTTCCAGTGGTATTATTATACAACGAAGCGTTACCATAAGCTGCATTGTCTATACCTGTTGTATTCCTAAACATGGACTGATACCCCCCCGCAGTATTTTGTGAACCTGTTGTATTGTAATACAAAACAGCATAACCTATGCCCGTATTATCACTCGCTGTTGTGTTAGCTTGAAGGACATAATTGCCACAAGCGACATTGTTGTTACCCGTTGTGTTAGAATATAAAGCAGCATAGCCTACGGCATTGTTATCACCGCCTGTTGTATTTGTGAACAATGTTTTGTAACCAATGGCATTGTTCGAATTCCCAGTTGTATTCGCTTTCAATGCTTGAAAGCCAATACCTGTATTTTTGATGCCCGAGGTATTGGCGGACACGGTTTGAAAGCCTAATCCTGTATTGTAATAACCTGTTGTATTGGCAAAACCTGAACTGTCGCCCACAAACGTATTTTGATAACCAGATGTATTTGTATAACCCGCCACATTACCTAAGAAGGTGTTTTTAGTACCCGTGCTGTTGCTATACCCTGTTTGATGACCGATAAAACTATTTTCAGTACCTGTATTGACATTACCCGCTTGATAGCCGAAGGTCACATTGTTATTGGTGTTGTCAATGCGCCCTGCTTTCTGATTATTGACTTTTATACTGAGGGGTATGTTATCGGTTGTACCGAGGAAGTTTGTGCCGTCAACGGTGCCGCTATTACCCGTTGTTGACCAACCAGAAGTAGCGGCTACAAACCCTTGACCGCCTGCCAACATCCATTTTGTCAAGGTAGCATTATACATCAAAGTAGCGACACCGTTAGCGGCTAAAACGGCATCTGAACCGCCTGTATTGATTTGATTGGCAGCACTCGACGTGACTTGATGTTTTAAGGTCATGGCATAACTCGTGGCATTGATTAATATCAAGACTCGTCCATCGTAACCATTTGAGAAACCTGTTACTGTAAAAACGGCGGTTGGTGCCGTAATTCGGTAAAAACTCATGGTGTCTATTGTTACATCGTTGTTCGTACCATTGGCGATACTGAGGGGGCCGCCTTCACGTATGGCGACTGAGCCGTTGATGTCAAGGGTCGCCAGTGGCGCAATGGTTTTGATACCTATGCTTTGGGCTGTTAGGTATTGGGTGAATAGAATTAGAGGGAGTAATCTTAATAGTATGGTTTGAGTTTTCATTAAAAAATAAAATTGTAAGATTTATAAGGTGTCTTGTAAATTTCGTTGCTAAGAATAAAACCTGTAAGTAGAAAGTTGTAAGTAAAAACCTTAATTCACTAACCTACCAATTTCGTACCAATATGGGGGATAAGGTACAGCAACTGCAAGCTTTGCGTGCTAAAAACCTATCGCCATGCCGTTTTTAATCCTTATACTGAGTGAGAGGAATTACTGAATACGATACCAGTTTGAACCGTCTGATTGAATGGTCATCGCACTGTAAGAAGTTATGGTCGTCGCTGTTCCATTAAAAGCATTATAAGTAGAAATATTCCTCGAGGCACTTGTCCGATTAACAATGACATAGATACGCCGCGCACAGGAACTTGCTGCAGGTAACGTAATTGTCGGCGAACTACCTGTAATGATGACCGTATAATGCGTATCATTCAGAGTTAGGTTGGAGCTTGTTGTCGTAATGGCTTGTGCTGCTGAACCGTTTACATCCAAATAGCTACCAGGTGAGTTTGTATTAATTCCGACATACCCCCCTGAAGTAATACGCATTTCTTCTGAATTATTGGTTTTAAAAACCAAATCTCTGCTATCAGTTGTACCGACAAAGTTTGTACCCGCTGTTGTGCCACTATTGCCTGTTGTTGACCAATCACTACTGCCACTTCCTGCAACTTGAGCAATGGACAAGCGACGTAGGACACCATTACTGGAAGAAACAATAGAGTCGGTTAACGAACCTGCATTAAGCCCTTGCAAACGGATGGGGTCGCCTGTGCCACCTGATTTGCCATCAACATCAAGGTTGTATGCAGGGGCACTGGTGAAGTTGTTACCGATACCGACATTGCCACTTTCGTCAATAATCAAACGCGTATAATTTGTTATCGAGTTGTTTGGAATTGTTTTGAAGACAATTTTAGAACCATGCGCTGCTGTCGTCCAAGGTTGAGTGGCACTCGCACTTATTTCGACTGACGTTCCTGTGTTGAAGGCAGAACCATCATAACCGCCCAACCGAATAATGCCTAAGGCTTCATTCGTTGATACACGAGTTGGTGCTGCCTTAGTACCCGCTGCAGATTGAAGTACCAACCCTGGGGCACTCGGAACACCATTTTTATAATTACGCATCAATATGTCCGCATCGGCACCTCCAGGGTCTTCTATGTGAAACCGAAATTCAGGATTTGAAACATTAATGCCTATGTAGTTTCCCGAAGTTAGGCGCATTGCCTCTGTATTATTGGTTTTAAAAACCAAATCTCTACTGTCGATTGTACCGAAAAAGTTCGTTCCTGCTATTGTGCCACTATTGCCCGTTGTTGACCAACCCGTTAAAGCTGTCGCAAATCCTTGTCCACCCGTTAAAACCCATTTTGTCAATGTCGCATTATACATCAGGGTGGCAACGCCATTCGATGCAACGATGATACTTGAACCACCTGTATTGATTTGGTTAGCAGCACTCGAAGTGGCTTGATGTGTCAATGTCATTGTATAACTTGTTGCGTTGAGGAGTGTCAACATACGTCCATCAGAACCATTTGCAAAACCTGTAATTGTAAAAGTTGCGGTGGGAGCGGTAATACGGTAAAAACTCATGGAGTCTATGGCGACATTATTATTAGTCCCATTCACGACACTGAGGGGGCTTCCCTCACGTATCGCAACAGAACCATTGACATCCAAAACGGTTTGGGGAGAGACTGTTTTTACACCTATATTTTGAGCGTATAAACTACCATTTGTGATTGTCAAGAGTGATAATAAAAGTCGTTTCAAAAACTGCATCCGCTTTCGATATTAATATTCATTTTTATAACTCATAACAAGCAAATTGAACGATTTAATATCTAAAAAGTTTCCTTTAAAACACCTTTTAATATCAACAACGGTTTCACTGTCCTAATCAGTGGCTTTGCCGTCCTAATCAGCGGTTTTGCCGTCCTAATCAGCGGTTTTGCCGTCCTAATCAGTGGTTTTGCCGTCCTAATCAGTGGTTTTGCCGTCCTAACCAGCGGTTTTGCCACTCTAACCAGCGGCTTTGTCACTCTAACCGTCGGTTTTGCCGATCTGAATGTCGGTTTTGCCGACCTAAATGTCGGTTTTGCCGACCTAAATATTTCCTTCTATTATTGCTTTTTCAAAGCGGCTTTGATGGCTTCGATGTCTTGTGTATTCTTATCAACATTGGTTTTCAAAGCCGCATTTTCAGCTTTCATTCTTTCGATTTCCGCTTTTAACTCAGCATTTTCTTTTTTAGTTGCTTCGTTTTTAGCGTCCAATTCTTTGACGGCATTGACCAATGGCACAACAAAGGTGGCGTAACTGACGGTGTAGTACCCCTCAGTATTGGCGGGTTTTGCCAAGCCACTAAAGGTCTTTATGTTTTGTTTTTGCATAATAGAGTCAATCTCTTGTGCAATAAAACCATCATAAACGATGCCTTTTTGTGAATTTAATTCATAATTAACAGGTCTAACGGCTTTGATGAAGTTGAGACCGATATAATTGTCTTCGATATGGGTTTTCAAACGTCTGTCCGAAACAGTTACGAAACTACCTGATGTTTCGACAAGGGTAACAGAGTTATTGCCGAGACGGATTTTATTA
>JANLQI010000163.1:0-11513 GCA_031367705.1 Saprospiraceae bacterium
CTGATTTACTTGATTTACGCTGATTTTTTGTCATCCCGAAGGGAACTAAAATCAGCGTAAATCAAGTAAATCAGTTCAATCTGCGTTCAAAGCTAAGTAATTACATATATATATTCAGTAGTAAAACCTATATTTTTAAAACAAAAACCAATCGGTTCAAACCAATTCCGACAATTCCAACCAACGCATCTCCTTGATTTCCAAGGCATTCTGAACTTCTGACAGTTCTTCAGATAGTTTTTGGATTTGTTCAGGTGTCATGTTTGCGGCATCGTTGAATTTATGGGTCAACTTCGCTTTCTTTTCTTCCAATTGCTCGATATCGCGTTCCAAACGCTTGAATTCTTTTTTATCGGCATCGTTTGTCCGCCGATTGTCCTTTGATACTGAGGGGGTGTCTGACTGTTTATCTTCAATCGCTTTTTGCTTGATTTCTTCTCGATATTCAGTGTAGTTGCCGTTATAATCCTTGATTTGACCTTCGCCTTCAAATATAAAAAGATGCTCAACGAGTCTGTCCATAAAGTAACGGTCATGCGTCACGATGACAAGGCAACCTTTGAATATCGTTTCTAAAAATTCTTCTAACACATTGAGTGTCAATATGTCCAAGTCATTTGTCGGCTCATCGAGGATTAAGAAATTAGGGTTTTTCATAATCACGGTGAGCATATAAAGCCGTCGTTTTTCACCACCCGACAGTTGCGACACATAGACTTGTTGTTGCTCGCGGGAGAACAAAAAGCGTTCGAGCAAACCCGCTGCCGTTATTTTTTGCCCTTTTTCCAAAGGTATAAATTCGGCAATATCGGTAATAACATCAATCACCCGCTTGTCTTCTGACATCGTAATACCGTCTTGTGTGTAGTAGCCAAAAGCAATTGTTTCGCCAATGACCACTTTGCCACCATCGGGCATGAGTTCGCCTGTGATGAGGCGTAAAAAGGTGGATTTTCCTGCGCCATTTGGACCGACGATGCCGACTCTTTCACCTCTCCGAAATTTATAACTGAAATCCTCAATGAGTTTTTTATCGCCAAAAGACCTTGAAACATTGTGCAATTCGACGATTTTTGAGCCTAACCACGTTGTTTTTATGTCAATAGACATATCGTCTGCTTCCTTTTTGCCGCTGATTTTATCTTTTATTTCATAAAAACCATCAATACGGCTTTGGGCTTTTGTGGTGCGGGCTTGCGGCATACGGCGCATCCATTCGAGTTCACGTTGGTAGAGTTTTCTGTTTTTATCAAGCGTTGCGGCTTCCACATCATGCCGCATGGCTTTTTGTTCCAAATATTTGGCATAATTGCCACGATATCGGTAAAAATTACCGCCATCGAGTTCAATAATATAATTGGAAAGGGCATCGAGGAAGTACCTATCATGCGTCACCATAAAAATTGTGAGACTCGGACGGGCTGAAAAATAGGATTCCAACCATTCAATCATCTCCAAATCCAAATGGTTCGTCGGCTCATCGAGTATCAAAAAATCGGGTTCATCAATGAGTAATTTGGCGAGTGCCAAACGCTTTTTTTGACCACCTGACAGCGTTTTAACCGTTTGATTAAGGAAACTGTCAATTTTTAAACGAAATAATACTTCCTTAACTTTTGCTTCAATATCCCATGCTTGCAACTCGTCAATTTCGGTCAAATACTTCTGGATACTGAGGGGGTCGTTGTCGGCTAATGCTTTTTCGTAATTCTTAATGGCTTGAACTTGAGCATTTTCTGTTTCAAAAACAGCTTCAATTGCGGTTAGGTGTTCAGGTACTTGTGGGTCTTGTTCGAGATAACCGATGCGAATATCCTTTGCAAAAATGATTTTGGATTGCTCCCCTTCCGACCCCTCAGTACCTGCGAGGACACGGAGTAAAGTCGTCTTGCCCGTTCCATTTTTGGCGACGAGCGCAATGCGGTCTCCTTTATTGATGATAAGAGATACATTGTCAAAAAGGACTTTTGGTCCGTAGCTTTTGGTAACATTTTCGAGCGTCAGATAATTCATAATTGCCTATGCGTTTTTTTTAGGGTGCAAAATTAGGTTTTTAAAGCTGTTATTTGAGCAAGAATTAAAGATTTACTGAAATTGGGAAATGGCGAATGAAAAATGGCGCATCCATACCCCTCAGTAGAAATGCGCCATTCATTATTCGCCATTAAAATATTTACCAATCAAAGAGACGATTGGTTCAATCAAACGAGCAATCGGTTCAATCAAAAGACAAATCGTTCCAATCAAAAGACAAATCGTTCCAATCAAATAGGCGATCGTGTCAATCAGAAGATAAAATGCTCTCACTTGCTGGCAAGGAGTATTTGTTTATTTTCTACTTTTGCTTGATTTTTAGACAGCAACTCCGACGCGCCGAGTTGTTTGAAAAGAGGAATGTAGCAACTCATGTCGTTTACGTGGGTCGGAGACCCACAAGATAGTACGATTCGGTTAAAAAACCGAATCAAGCGCCGTCGTTCGTTGTTATTGGTTTGTGGGGTGTTTTGAGGAAGACCGTGCGCCAGCAGGCAATACCCGCGTGACGTTTTCTGATGCCAATAATGATGGTATCGTGGGTTCGACGGATATAAAACAAATAAATTCGTACTACCCGTTCGGCTTGAATATGGACGGCAACTTTAATGGCGCAGCAGGTAAAAACAAGTACGCCTACAACGGAAAGGAGTGGAATGATGACTTTGGACTTGGAATGAATGATTATGGGGCGCGGTTTTATGACCCTGCGATGGGGAGATGGTGGAGTAAAGACCCATTAGCGGAGAAATTTATTACCAATAGCCCCTATAACTATGTAATGAACAGACCTACTATTATGATAGACCCTGATGGAAAGGAAGCGATTTTTGATGCACTAACAGGTGACTTGAAAAGTGCAACAGGCAAAGATGCTCAAAATTGGTTAAGGGGGCAACAGCAAGCTAACAAAAATGCAAAAAGAGAACCTGTAAAATCTCAAGCGGGTGTTATTGATGGATTTATTAATGACATGAATAACTCAAGAAGTCAAATGGGGCGTTCAACAGGAAACGCAGCTGGCAATAATTTAAAAAGGTTAGGAGAAACCGAATTCAATGCAAAACATGGCGTAACTCCAGCAACAACTGGACCTTTTAATGCCTCGACATCGAGATATATTTATACTACATGCGGAGGATGGATAGATATGGTACATTTCTTATTTTATGCTGGGAAAGCTTATAATTATAAGTTAGAGGGTAATAAAAACCCAATTGGCCAAGCCGTACAAGATGGATGGCATCAAGAACGTGCTGACGCAATAGGATTCGCAAAACATAGCGCATTTAGTTATGAAGATTTACCAAGTGACAAGTTTGGGGCAGATTTTGCAGTCAATTTCTTTGATATGGATAGTAAAATGACTTTAGGAGAGCAAATTAGAGATTATATCAAAACATTGGGGGCGATAAACCCGCAATTCGCTCCAAATTATGAAGAACTACCCGCAAAGGATGGTATTAGAAAAACACCCACTTATCAAAATATGTCTACAAATCCATTTTTCATTTCAAATTAATTTTAAATACATGAAAAAAAAATATCTATTAGTTGTGTTGATAATCATTTTTTGCTTCTTTCTTACTTATTTTTTTATGATTAAGTATTCAAATTATAAATTATGCAAATTAGGAGACTCTGTTGCCTTAAAAATAGAAGACTTTAAGAAAGTACAACATCGTTTACCTAATTCTCTCAAAGAGATAGGGATTGAAGAAGATCCTATTTTTTATATCTTAATTGATAGCAATGCATATCAATTATCATTTCCTCTATCAGCATTAGGAGAGTCTGCGATTTATGATTCTAAGGAAAAAACTTGGTATATACCAGATTGATAATGCGATACTTTATTGCTCGGTAGGAGAGTTCATTGAATTAAGTTCAAAAGCCAAGCTAAACAACGACGACGCTGGTGTCGGTATTTTCACCGACACCCACTATGCAGCAGGTCTCCGACCATAGCCGTCAGGCTATGAAAGAAAACAACTCATATTTATATTGAAAAGAGCTAAGTTTCCTTTGTTTTCATATTTTTCAGCAATTAAAAGTTCTAAACAATTATCTACAAAGCATTGATTTTCAATTGTAAACTTCTTAGCCTGACGGCTATGGTCTCTGACCTGTGTAAAAACAATCCTTTCCTACTGAGGGGGTGCATTTTTAAACAAAAAAAGCAATTAAAAAATGAAAAATATCATCACAATCGCCCTAATGGCATGGACAATAACAGTCCAAGCGCAAAGCGACAGCAGCCAACTCGCCGTGTTCAACACAGGCAGAAACATCACCGTCTTGAGTGCCGACTTTGGTGCAGCACTGACGCAAGACCTCATCGGTGAAATGGTTATGGCATTCGATACGGTCATGGTCTTAAAAGCGGACAACAAAGCCGATAGTTCGGGAAGAAAACCGATGCGCTACCAAAGCGAACGACGTGCCACCAAAATATCCAGCAATTTAAAGGATAAAATAGCGGTCATAGACTACGAAAAGAACTTCGATGTGACCCAAATGGCACTGAATGTGCAAAAAGCAGGCGCAAAAGCCTTGATTATCATCCACGAATCGAATGACAAAAAGGTGTATAAATTGAAGAAGATTGGGACGTACAAAGACAGCATCCGCATACCCGTCTATACAATCGCCAACGATAGAGGCGCAGCCATTCAGCAATTATTACCCTCGATGGTGGGTATCAAAGGACCTAATGTTATCTCAACAAACGCATCCATAGCGGCTAATGCCACCCCACCTGTCGCCACAGCCGAAAAGTCAAAAGACAAAATGAACAACGCTGATGCGACATTCAATGCAGATTTGGAAAACAGCACAAGCTTCGGCAAACAAGGCTTCACAATATCCCCCAACCCGACCCGCAACCAAGCAAATGTGCGATATCAATTCCAAAACCCCACCGACGTAACGATTGAAGCCAAAAATGCCAATGGACAAGTGATTTTCTCTCGATTACTGAGGGGTGCCACCGTCGGCAATGTAGAGATTCCCACGGTTGATTATCCGAATGGTACGTACTTCGTGACGCTGCAATATGGCAAGGAAGTGAAGACGAAGAAGTTGGTGGTGCGGCATTAAGTGAAAAGAGAAAAATGAAAAGTGAAAAAGCCGATGTTTCTATGTGAAGCATCGGCTTTTCTTGTTTAACCAAACTAAAATTTACTCATTGTGGTGTGATATTTTGACATTCATGCAACCGAAACCCTGCTTCTCCGTTGAAAATATCAAATTTGGCAAGCAATTAGAAAGAACGCTTTGTTTTTCGGTCTGAAAATGTTTTCTTTGCACCGCTTTTTTAAGAAAAAGGGGTTTGTTGGGCTTCAAAACCAATGAGCTGTTTTTAAAAAACAATGATTCAAATTATTATACATCTCAATTTCCTTGAATAAAATAAAATAGACTAACCGAGAAATGGCTCTGATTCAGAAAATTCGTGAAAAATCGGCTTTGGTATTGACTCTTATGGTGTTGGCGATTGTTGCTTTCATCGGTATGTTGATAACGCAGGACTCCAACCGCAGTTGGGGACAATTAAGTAATACAAGCACAGTGGCAAAAGTCGCTGGCAAAGAAATGGACATTCGTGACCTCGACCGCACGTCGGAAGCCCTTTATGGCAACCGTGGCAGCGATTTGAGTGTCCGTAATGCTATATTCAACTCATTTGTTGAAGAAGCCATCGTCAGCAAAGAAGCGAAAGCGGCTGGTTTGGGTGTATGTAAAGACGAGTTGCTTGACCTTGAATTTGGTCAAAATATAAGTCAAGTCATCGCGCAATACGTAGGTGACCCACAAACAGGTCAAGTAGATGGACAGCAATTGATGCAAATCAAACAGGCGATTCAGAACAATACGATGCCTCCACAAGGTAAAGCGTCATGGGCTGAAATCGAAAAGCAAGTCATCAAAGAGGCTTTGCAAAACAAGTTGACCGACATCATGACTAAAGGCATTTATACGCCAACTTGGGTTGCAGATGAAGGCTTTAAAGAATTGACAGAACCTGTTGATTTTGAATACGTTAAAGTGCCTTTTGACCGCATAGATGATAAAGAGGTGACTGTTACGGACGGTGACATTCAAACTTATTTGAATGAAAACAGCAGCCGTTTTATGTCTGATGAAGAAACACGTAATATAGAATATGTGTCTTTCGACGTTGTGCCGACGATTGCCGATTCAACATTACTGCTTGATAAAATCAGTGCTTTGAAAGAAGGTTTCCGCACAGCCCTAAAAGATTCTGTTTTTGCAGTGGCAAACAATGGTGCTTATCCGAATCAATATCAGAGTAAAGAAACACTGAGTGGTGCGGCAAAGGATTCTGCTTTTACAGCATCTGTAGGCTCTGTTTTCGGCCCTTATGTGGATGCGAAAGCTTATTGGTTGGCAAAGGTCATTGACCGTCGGACGGGCCCAGACTCTGTTAGCAACCGCCACTTTTTGTTCAGTTTAGAGAAATATGGCTCGTTCGCAGCCGCTCAAAAAACGGCAGATAGTATCAAAACGATTTTGGAAGGCAATATCGCTCAGTGGGATTCATTGAATTTAAGATTCAATGACGACCCAGGTTCTAACCAAAAGGGTGGTGACTATGGCTATACGCCAAATGGTCGTATGGTACCAGAATATAATGACTTGATTTTCTACAAAGCAGTTCAAGGCAAAGTTTATACCGTCCAAACGCGCTTTGGTATCCACATCGTTCAAGTAACAGGTGTGAAACAAGGTAAAGGCGAGACACGTGTGAAGTTGGCTTATATCCGCCAACCTATCGTGCCAAGCCAATCAACTGACCGTGCAGCAGCAGCAGCAGCGGATGACCTTCTTTTGACAAGCAAAAACTTGGATGAATTGAAGCAAAATGCTACTAAAAAAGGACTTCAAGTTCAAGTATCGCAAAATTTCAGAGCCAATGATTTACAATTAGGTGCATTTGGTCAAGCGACTGGTGTGCGTCCTTTGATTCGTTGGGCGTTTGAATCGAAAGTCGGTGAGCGTAGTAAACAGACTTTTGCGATGCAACAACAAGGCGAACCGTTTGTAAGTCAATATCTTGTTACAGCCGTGAAAACGATTGTACCAAAAGGATTGCCAACAGTTGCAGCCATGAAAGAACAATTGTTGCCAATTGTTAAAAATCGCAAAAAAGGTGAAGCTTTGAAAGCTAAAATTGGTTCAGTCAGTGATTTAAATGCTTTGGCAGGACAATATAGTTCAAAGGTAGATACGGCAGTAGGTGTTACGTTCAATGCGACATTCATTCCTAATGTCGGTAGCGAACCTAAAGTTATCGGCGCAGCATTTACATCGCCTCTTGGCTCTGTTTCTTCGGCTATTGTGGGTGAAGGTGGTGTCTTTGTGTTGAAAGTTACTAAAAAAGAACCTATCGTTAATTCGCCAGTTGACAAAACTGTTTTGCGTCAGCAATTGATTGCAAATCAAAAAAATATAGTACGAGGCACTTTGTTGCGGAGTTTGAAAAAGAAATTAGACGTTGTGGACAATCGTTCTAAATTCTTCTAACCCCCCTCAGTATTTCGTTGTTTTTTTCATAAAAAGCCTTCAATAAGAATATTTCTTATTGAAGGCTTTTTCTTTGGTATGGTTTTTTGATGAAGTATATTTCAAAGAAGGGTATGATTTAACAGATATGGTTAAAAAAAATGAATGATTATTTAATGTCATTTTTAAACCATTCAAAATTTCATTTCTCTATCTATCCCATTAATTTTGTGGCTCTTTTTAAAAAACTTTATTTTTAACTATTAATATTCAACAACTTATAAGATGAACATTGCAGTAGTAGGTACAGGCTATGTTGGTTTAGTCACAGGCACTTGTTTTGCCGAAACAGGTAATAACGTTATGTGCGTTGACATTGATGCCAAAAAAGTGGAACGCATGAAAAACGGCGAAGTCCCCATTTTTGAACCAGGTTTGGAGCTTCTTTTTGAAAGAAATACAAAACAAGGTCGCCTTCAATTCACAACTGATTTGAAATTGGCTATTGATGCCGCCGAAATTATCTTTTTGGCTTTGCCAACACCGCCGGGTGAAGACGGTTCAGCCGATTTGTCCTATATATTAGGTGTGGCTAAGGATTTATCAAAAATTATTACATCATATAAGGTGATTGTGGACAAAAGTACCGTTCCCGTAGGTACTTCTGAGCGTGTACATGCCGCGATTACTGAGGGGGGGCTAGACGCAAGTCTTTTTGATGTGGTGTCTAATCCTGAATTTTTGCGCGAAGGCGTTGCTGTTGACGACTTTATGAAGCCTGACCGTGTGGTCATTGGTACAGATTCAGAAAAAGCGCAAGGTTTGATGCGTAAATTGTATGAACCATTCGTCCGTCAAGGCAATCCTATTTATTTCATGGATGAACGTTCTGCTGAAATGACAAAATATGCTGCCAACTCTTACCTCGCAATGCGTATTTCGTACATGAACGAAATTGCGAACTTGTGTGAGCGCGTCGGTGCCAATGTGGACATGGTGCGTATCGGTATGGGAAGCGACAATCGGATTGGCAAACGTTTCCTTTTCCCCGGTGTCGGTTATGGTGGTTCATGTTTCCCAAAAGACGTTCAGGCTTTAGCGAAAACGGCAGACCAATATGACTACGATTTCAAAATTTTGAAATCAGTTATGGAAATTAATGGCATTCAAAAAACAGTATTGTTCAAAAAAATCAATGCTTATTATGGTGGAAGCGTCGCAGGAAAACATTTTGCGATATGGGGATTGGCTTTCAAACCAAATACTGATGACATCCGCGAAGCACCCGCTTTGTACTTGATTGATGAATTACTGGAAGCAGGTGCGACGGTCACAACTTTCGACCCTGAAGCGATGCCCAATGTAAAACGCATTTATGGCGAGAAAATCGGCTACGCTGCAGACGAATACGAAGCACTCGAAGGCGCAGATGCGCTCGTCATTGTGACGGAGTGGAACGAATTCCGTACACCAGACTTTGATAAATTGAATAATTTGACTTCAAAAGCGATTTTTGATGGGCGCAATCTATACGATGTAGCGGTTATGAAAGGTCGTGGTTTCTATTATTCAAGTATTGGACGCGAGCCAGTTGAAGCGTAAAATACTACTTTTAAGATAAAAAATACTGAGGGGGTGTTTCGATTTAGTCGAAATGCCCCCTCAGTATTTTAGGTGAAAAAATCCCAAAAAGGTTTTACTTTGCAAGCTAAAAATATGTAACTTCGTTTTTATTGCAAACTAAGTAAAAATTCACTTTTAAATATGAAATCAGATATTCTCGTGATAGGCGGCGGCATTGCAGGATTGAGTTTTGCCATAAAAGTAGCGCAAAAAAGAAGCGATATCCGAATTGATGTATTGACCAAAACTGTTGAAAATGAATCGAATACGCGCTATGCACAAGGCGGCGTAGCAGCAGTTTGGGATTTTGATAAAGACTCTTTCGACAAACATGTAGAAGATACACTTGATGCTGGCGACGGTTTATGCAAGCGGAACATCGTCGAAATTGTAGTCAATGAAGGCCCCAAACGCGTTCAAGAAATCATTGATTGGGGAACGCGATTCGATAAGCACGGTTCAGACTACGACCTCGGTAGGGAAGGAGGTCATACAGAAAACCGCATTTTGCATTACAAAGATTTGACAGGTTGGGAAATTCAACGGGCTTTGGTGGCGGAGTCCAAAAAGTATGACAATATCCATATCCATGAGCATTATTTTGCGGTGGACATCATCACGCAGCATCATTTGGGTTGGAATATTACCCGTTTGACACCTGATATTGAGTGTTACGGTTGTTATGCGTTGAATAAAAAAACGGGCGAAATTGAAACTTTTCTCTCAAAATTGACCCTCATGGCAACAGGCGGCACGGGTCAGGTCTATAAAAATACAACAAACCCTGTCATTGCGACGGGCGACGGTATAGCCATGCACTATCGGGCAAAAGGGCGTATTGAAGATATGGAATTTGTTCAATTTCACCCAACTGCGCTCTACAATCCAAGTGGCGACAATCCCAATTTCCTTGTATCGGAAGCGGTTCGTGGCTTCGGCGGCATCTTAAAAACGCCCGATGGCAAGGAATTTATGGACAAATATGACCCACGTAAGTCTTTAGCACCGCGTGATATTGTGGCGCGCGCCATAGACTCTGAAATGAAAATTTGGGGTTCGGAATGTATGTATCTCGATTGTCGGCATTTGGATAAAGAAGCATTTTATAATCATTTCCCTACGATTTATGACAAATGTAAAAGCATCGGCATTGATGCCATGACGGATATGATTCCAGTTGTGCCTGCCTGCCACTATCAATGTGGCGGCATCATGGTGGACGAAATGGGCAATAGCAGCATCAAAAATCTCTATGCCTGTGGTGAAAGCAGCAGTACTGGACTACACGGTGCGAATCGGTTAGCCTCAAATTCGCTGCTCGAAGCCCTTGTTTTTGGACATCGAATTGCCAAAGATGCTCTGCAACGCATTGATAATGAGCAATTTAAAGAAGGTATTCCAAACTGGAATGCAGCAGGTACAACTGACCCACAAGAGATGGTTTTGATAACCCAAAGCACAAAAGAGTTGAAGGATTTGATGAGTTATTATGTGGGTATTGTGCGCTCGAATGTGCGTTTGAAACGCGCTCTTGACCGTCTTTTTATTCTCTATCGTGAAACGGAGGACTTGTACAACACAACCACTATTTCTCCACAACTTTGTGAATTGCGCAATTTGGTGACTATCGCTTATTTGATAACACGTTCAGCAGCGGTACGACGGGAAAGTAGAGGACTGCATTTTACCACGGATTATCCGAATCCGCTGCCGTTTTTGCAAAGTACGATTTTGTGATAATTGACACGAATTTCGCCAATTACACGATTTTTTTTTCTAATTCGTGTAATTGGTGAAATTCGTGTCAAAACAAAAAAAAATGTCTGAATCTTACAGACTCAGACATTCCTACAACAAATTATAATCCCATGAACATATATCGTTTGCCCGAAGGCTTTTTATCAAATTAGCATAGGAAAAATCAGTTTAGTCGTCCCGACATTTATAAAAACACCGGGACGACAGATGACTGACAACAAATTATAATCCCATGAACATATTCTTGTAAGTCGCCGACTTATCGGCTCCTTTATTTCTTGCTATTTTACGCTGTTCTTCAAAGGGAAAAATCAGATGGTCGTCTTAACTTGAAAACCCATCAAGACGACCGCCCTGACAACAAATTATAATCCCATGAACATATTCTTGTAAGTTGCCGACTTATCGGCTCCTTTATTTCTTGCAATTTTACGCTGTTTTCAAAGGAAAAATCAGATTGTCGTCTTGACTTGAAAACCCATCAAGACGACCGCCCTGACAACAAATTATAATCCCATGAACATATTCTTGTAAGTCGCCGACTTATCGGCTTCTTTATTTCTTGCAATTTT
>JANLQI010000166.1:0-13049 GCA_031367705.1 Saprospiraceae bacterium
TGAAAGGTTTGGAAAAACAAAACCTGCGTGACCACATGACCAATTTGGAACTCATTTTTACCATGTTGGGCGAAGAAGTCACACGTTCCTATGCTGTTGAGGACAATGCACAAGGCTTTAATGAGAACCATGAGACATCACTAAAAGGTGGTACAGCAGCAGGGGAGGCGCGCAAACGGTTGGAGCAAGTAACAGGAAAGCCTGTTGTTTCAAATGCCAATTTCTTAAATGGTTTTGTTGAAGACGAAAAACCGCTGCTCGATGAAAAATAATGGCTACTTTGTAGCCATTTATTGATTAAAATATTGGTTTTTATGAAAAAAACACTCCTTTTCGCTACCTTTCTATGCTCTTTTTTATTTTGTCATGTCCAATGCCAAACAGCAAAACGGCTGAATACGTCTGATAAAATCAAAGGTTTAACCCTCGTTGCACCACGTGAACCGTTCAAAAATGAACCCATGACGGAGGTGAAATCTGTCAATGCCGAATGGATAGCCATTGTGCCTTATGCTTTTACACGGCAAGGCATCCCTTCAGTACGTTACGATGGAACGGGTCGGCAACATTGGGGCGAGTTGTTTGAAGGTATAAAAGTAACCATAGATTCTGCGCACAAAGCGGGTTTGAAAGTGATGTTGAAACCACAGGTTTGGGTCGGTGGTGGTTGGATTGGTGGACTCGATTTTGCAACTGACTCAGAATGGACGCAGTGGGAAAAGGATTATGAAAACTACATATTACCAATGGCAAAAATTGCCGATTCCACAAATGTTGAATTGTTGTGTATCGGTACAGAAATTAAGATAAGTGCCACCAAACGCCCTGCTTTTTGGCGCAATTTAATTAAAAAAACAAGGGATATTTATAAGGGAAAATTGGTCTATGCCGCCAATTGGGACGAGTACGATTTAGTGACTTTTTGGAACGATTTGGACTATATCGGTATTGATGCTTATTTCTCACTTGTACCGAAAGCGACCCCCTCAGTAACGGAGCTTGAAAAGGCTTGGATGCCGCATATAAATGCCATTAAAACCTTCCAAAAAAAGCAGAATAAGCCCGTTTTGTTTACTGAATTTGGGTATATGCCTATTGACAGTTGCACCTATCAGTCTTGGGAAATTGAAAAAAGGCGTAGGAATATGGACATAAATGAAGTGTCACAAGCCAATGCTATTGACGCATTATTCACCGTTTTTTGGAAAGAAAACTGGTGGGCAGGTGGTTTTTTATGGAAATGGTTTCCAGAAGTAAAAGCGACTGAGGGGACGCAAATTAAAGACTATTCGCCACAAGGGAAAAAGGCGATTGGCGTGTTGCAGAAGTGGTATGAGAAGTAATGTTTGACTTGAAACAGTCCGTTTTATACTGTGATTTAGTAAGGTTTCAGATGCCGTTTAGTAAAGATGAATAAAGGCATAGACGTTTGTTATTTTAACAAAAAAAGAATAAGTTTGCAAAAAAGTAATCAAAAATGACAGCAACATATCAAATAAAAAGCACGGCATTGACACCGCAATTTGTTCAAGATTTGCAGGAAAAATATGGTGAAACGGACATTGAAATCCGCGTCCACAAAGGTATGTCTAGAGATATCCTTTCAGATGAGCAGTTTTGGCAAATCATAGGGCTTTTGGATTGGACAAAGTTGGGTGATAACGAAGCTGTTGTTGCGCCAATTCTTACGCATTTATCGAGTTTACCTGTTTCATTTATTTATCAATTTGAAGACAAATTGTCTGAAAAACTATATCAATTAGACACGCGCCAACATGCTATAAAATTCAAAAAACCATTGTCTGTTGATGAGTTTTTGTATGCTCGTTGTGTTGTTGTTGCAAATGGCGAAACGGCCTTTAAGACAGTTTTGAATGACCCTACTGAAATGCCAACAGATGTTGATTTTGAACCTTTACTTTATATCGCTTCTGATGCTTATTTGTTAAAAACACGCAAACAATTTGAATACGTCCCTACTTTTTCAATAGAAACTTATTCTAATAAATGACCAAGAGGAAATCCCAAATGAGTTCACATTGTATCAGGGTTAATCCCCCTTTTATCCAAAAACGCTTGAATATTGAACGAAATGCCGTCTATAATCTCAATATCTCGTGTCCAATCCACCATAATCCAGTCTTTGTCATTGGTCGCAACCATCACTTTTTTGATATTTGTCAAAACCCAAATCACTTTTTCAACGCCAAAATCAAGCAATTTCTGCGTTTTTTTATTCAAATACTCGATATCCTTCATTACTGATTGGTCAATATCAATGTCTATTTCAATGACAATTTTGGCTGGGTAATCTGTATATTTTTTAGTTATTTTATCGGCAGACAAAAGAGGATAGATGGCAATATCATTCGACAAGTTATTCTTTTTTGTCAAATGAACACCTATTTCAGAAGCCAAAACATCATATTGTTCATCATCTAATTGACGATGTAGAAGTTTTGTGATGTAGTCGCCAATAAGAGACTGATAGCTGCTTGTTCCCATGATTTCTTCTATGGTTTTAAGTTTTCTCAAAACATCTTTATAGCCTCTGCGATACAAAGGTTGACCGTCAAGGACTTCCCAAACGAGGTATTCAGGAATTTTTCGAGTCGTTTTTTTCTTAATGGCAAGTGTATTTACTGCTGCTGTCATTTTTCATTATTTTTACAAAAATACATAAAACAATTTTGGAAACAAAGTACCCCCTCAGTATCAAGCCGTCAAAGCCCTATTTTGTGAAGTTTCACCATCATTTTTAAATTCAAAAAACACAAAATACCCTGTTACTATCGTTGATACAACAAAATAGCTACTAATAACAGTCGTTGAAGCACCCATCGTTTCACTCGCCCCAAACCAATCACCCATCATATAAATAAGTCCTAAACCAAGGGCATTTTTCATGGTTTCCCAAGCCAAAGCAGAGCGATTTCTGTCCATCATGTCGGTATAACTGTAAACAGAAAGAAATATAAACCCACCATAAATGAAAATATTTGGCGAACCCAAATGCCCGATATTGCCAAAAAAGTAGAAAACAAGGGTGATAACGGCTATAAATTGCACCCAAGTCCAAGTATGTAAAGCTGTGGAGGCTTTGGTTTCGTATTTTTCAAAATGATAAGGGTCTTCAATTTTATCAACAGGAAAACGGGCTTCGACATCGGCAGGTCGCCAGCCTGTTGGCTTGAACCAAATCGTTAATTTGTCTTGCCAATTTTCGGCGCGCCAAGCATCGAGTATCAATAACCAAAGGTGCTGAAAGTTGATTTTTATTGGATTCCACGTGGACGCAGGGCGTGTGATGCCATAAACAGGCGGCACTTCGGGCAATTCTTCTTGAAAACTGCCAAACCATTTGTCAAAAAGAATAAAAATTTGACCATAGTTTTTGTCCATATATTCAGGGTTCAAAGCATGGTGAACACGGTGATGCGAAGGCGTAACAATGATATTTTCTAAGAAACCCATGCGTTTGATATGCTCCGTATGGTACCAAAATTGAGCGAATAAATGAATAGGTGCAACAATCGCAATGACTTGTGTTGGTACGCCCAAAAGAGCCGCAGGAATCAAAAAGAAGGTAAACAGATTGACAAATGACGATATGCTTTGACGTAAAGCACATGCCAAATTAAAGTCTTCGCTGCTGTGGTGAATGGCGTGTTTGTTCCAAAAAAAGTTAATTTTATGCGCCCAACGATGCACCCAATAGCCTTGAAAATCAAGCACTATGAAGGTAATAATATAAACGGCAATGGTATTTTGAACGGAATAAACAGCAATATGTTTGACCAACCAACCGTATGTGAGAATGGAAATACTAATGCCCAACACGTCTTTAACGACATTCGTTATGCCTGAACTGAGGCTCGAAATCATATCCATATTGCGGAGTGTGTCTTTACCAACTAAAACGCCATAGCCCTTTTCTAACAAAACAAAAAAGAGAAAAGCAGGCATGGCGAAGAGGAGTATTTTACCGTAAAGTTCCATTGTTAATGACGAATTGTGAGTGAAAAGTGATGAATTTTAAGACTTGAAGAACTGTTTAGGCTGCAATTTACAAAAAAAACGAAAATTCACTCATAATTGACCCCCTCAGTAAAAAACATAAAAATCAGCGTCAATCCGTCGCATCAGCCCAATCAGTGGTCAAAAAAACACAAAGCCGAAAGCTACCTTGGCAACTTTCGGCTTGTTTTGTTTGATTCAGTTATATTGTCCTTCTGAATCTCGGGGGTGATAGCCCCTATTGATGCTCCAAAGTTGAGGGTTTTTTGGAAGAAAGTCAATAGGGTATTATATTTTTATTTCATTTATTTTTGTTTTCTTTTGCTAACATAGCCCTTGAACTTTCCGATTTTTTCGGAAAGTTCAAGCCCGCCCTCAGTATTTACAGGATTCTAAACCTTAAAAATCCATATCCTGTTGCTGCTGTCCACCACCTCGTTTTCTATTGAAAATAGACGCATCCATTTTTCCAAAACGGTATTGATAAGTCAAGCGGAAGTTGCGAATTTCACGGCGACGCATGGACTCTTGAAGGAAAATAGGCGTATTCAACTGCGTGACACGGATTCTCGAATTAAAAATATCATTGACTGAAAAAGTCAATGAAGCATTGCGTCCGAAGTCTTTTTTTAAGGCAAAATCCATGAAAGAAGAGCCTTTTTGTATGCCCTGCGCTATGACTTCATCTGTTTCATATTCGCCTGTGACTTGTGTTGAAAATCCTTTTGGCAGTTTCCAACTCAAAATCGCTTTGTTTTCTGATGACCAACCATTACGGGTAATCGAATCGGTGCGAATGGTTCTGTTGTTGACATTCGTATTAAGCATCAATTCAATGTCTTTTGTCAAGCCTAATTTAAGCGTATTGTCCAATCCAATTCTATCTGTGCTTTTACCATTGATATAAGTGGTGCGAATGAGGCTATTGGCATCTAATTCAGAATAGCTGACGATAGGGTCACTTTCATGGCGATAAAAAATAGAAATGAGCCAGTTATTGCTCTTCCAAATATGATTGTAATTAGCTTCTGCGAGCGTGATAAATTCAGGTTTTAAGGCTGGATTGCCCACAGAATAGCTCTGATTATCGGTTTGACGAATAAAAGGCATGATTTCACGGAAGCCTGGGCGGTTGATTTTACGGCTCAAATTGACTTGAACCTCTGACTGTTTACTCACTTTTTTAGACAGATACAAGCTCGGAAAAAAGGCGTTCCAAATACCGTCTTTTTTTGAAGGGTAGTTGTAGCCAAATTTACCATCACCTGACAGCCTTGAATTGCCATTAAAATTGGATTGTTCATAACGTACACCTGCTTGATAGCCGATGCCATGCGTTTTGCCTGTGTAGGTCACATAAGCCGCATAGACATTATCCGTAATTGTCAAGTCTGTTGTCTGCGCAACGATGCGTTTTTTACTACCATCGCTGAAAATGGAATCAGCTGAAAACGCTTGGTCACGTCCGCCAGAATTGCTTCTAACACCCATTTCCCACTTCGTGGAGTCGTTGATAGGGTTTACATAGTCCACTTGAAACGTGATTTGAGTGCCATTATTTATCCCGCTGTTCACTTGTCGAGTCGGTACAGCAATGCCTTTTGTAATCGTATTGGTTCGCCAATCGTCTGCGCTGTTTGATTTGGTCCAGTTACTCGTAATATCCGCAGTCAGTTCTCTGCCCTTGGTCGGAAAGGTTTTTCGCCACATCATTTGCGCGCTGTACATCATAAAATCACGATTTGAAATGGGCTTTTGCGTACCATAAAAAGCCGTGTCTTTTTTGGGTAGGGTTTGAACAAAATTCTGCCTGTCATTATCGTCAAATTGACCCCCTCGGACATTGCCAAAAACGGAAAATGTGTTCCGATTGTTGACGGTATAGTCCGCGCCTAATCTGCCCATCAAAAATTTACGGCTGTTTCCAGAAATGGTGTTTTGATTGAACTGATTCAGAATTGCACCATCGCGCAAGTTTGTACGGTTTGAGTAGGTCGGAATATCATTTTTACTCGCAAAATAACTGCCAGAGGCTTGCCAATTGAAACGCCCTTCTTTGATATTTAAATTAGCGTTGGCATTCCACCGTTCAGGCAAGCCTGTACCGAGGGACAAAGAGCCATTATAGCCAGGTTTTTTGTTCTTTTTGGTGATAATATTGATGATGCCGCCTGTGGTCGAAGCATCGTATTTGGCAGAAGGATTGGTGATAACCTCCACTTGGTCAATTTGGTCCGCAACGATTTGGTTAAGTGCCAAAAATGTTGGGCGACCATCTACAAAAACGGTTGTGCCTTGGTTACGCAGCAACGCATTGCCGTCGGCGTCAACAGATACTGAGGGGATGTTTTTGAAGACATCTTCGGCAGTACCGCCTGTGGCAGTGATGTTTTTTTCGACATTAAAAATCTTTTTGTCCAGACCGAGTTGCATACCTGTTTTTTCGGCTTTGATTTCCACTTCGCCCAACAGTTTGGTATCGGCTTCTAATTGGATATTACCCAAATCCATTTCGATATTGTCGGGCGGGGAAAGCGTGACAATGCGCTCATAGTTTTTAGTACCCATGTAAGATATACGCACTTTTAATTTACTGAGGGGGAGGTCTTTGATGCTGAATTCACCGTTTTCAGTCGTCAATGCACCGCCTATAATACTGTCCTTTTTGCCAAAAGAAAGTAACACAACGACCGAAGCATAAGGTACAGTTTGCTTAGTTTCGGCTTCAAACAGTTTGCCATAAACTCGTCCGACGCTGGGGCCACGATTGCCGCCGCCTTGCCCTTGTGGACGTTGCGCTTCGACGATAAAAGAGAAGGAAATAAGGAGCAGGATAGTAAAAATGAATTGTTTCACGAGTAAAAGTTTTTATAAAAAATTGATTATCAATCTATTGAACTGCAAAGAGACGATAAAGTTCACTTCCCTGCTTGGATTTTAGCTAAATGGCTTGTTTAGTCGCTGAATTACTGAGGGGGTGGTTTGTTTGATGGTTTTTACTGAGGGGGTGTATTTTTGTTTTTTGAATAAATGAAAATTATGATTTTATGTACGGGTATATTGATTGTTTGATTAGATTTGCAGAAGTAGTTTAATATTAAATATAGTTATATGATTAATAAAATAATTAAAATAAAAGGAGTTGGAAAATATTTAAATACCAACCCAAACAGTGATGCTAATTTCAAACAAGCAAACATTGTTTATGCTCCAAATGGAAGCGGTAAAACAACTTTGACATCAATTTTCAGATCACTCTCACAAAATGATGAAAAATTAATCGAGAATAGAAGATCCTTTGATTATCAAGAACCACAAGAAATTCAAATGTTAATTGATTCTACCCACTTTAAATATACACAGCTAAAAAAATGGACTAATAATGGCTACGGTAATATTGAAATATTTGACACTTTCTTTGTTAATGATAATGTTTTCTCTGGATTTGATGTGTCAACTGATAATAGAAAGAATTTGCATAAGTTTCTTTTGAGTAAAGAAATTATAGATTTAGATAATAATATTAGCCAAATTAAAAATCAAATATCTTCTTTAAGTAATAATTTAAGTGAACTAACGAACAAATTGAATCTCGTTAGAGGTAGTATTACTTTAGACACTTATTTAAAACTTCAAGGGAATGAAATTGAATTGTTAACCCAAAAAAAGGCTCTTGAGAATTATATTGAACAATTTAGGAATAAAGAATCAATTAGGAAGACTGAAGAATTAAGAAGTGTTAAATTGTTTGATTACAATATTGATGTTGAGAGATTGAAAATCATACTTTCTATAAATATTGATAACATTTCTAGTGAATATTCAACTTTCATTTCATTATTTGAAAATCGTAAAAAATTACTTGAAAAACATTTTGGAAATAAATCAGAAAGTTGGTTATTACAAGGATTTAAAGCAGTTAATTCAGAAGGATATGACTGTGGATGTCCTTTTTGTTCAAATACTGAATACAAATCGAATCAAATAGTAATTGCATATGGACAATTCTTTAATGAATCCTACAATTCTATAAAAAATGAAATTTCGCAATTTTTAAAAGCTTTTACAGGAATTAATGTAGATACATTTGAAGCTCAATGCCAGATAAATATCGATGTAAATAAAGCTAATTTCCCCTTCTGGAATAAATATCTTTTTGAATTGAGTAATCCAGAATTGAAAATTAAAGAAGAATACAAAAAACTTAAAGAGTGTATTGATTTAACTATAGGTACTCTTCAAAAAAAGATGAGTTCTCCATTAGAATCAATTAATTCAAGTATTGTAAATGAATTCATTTTGAGTATAAATACTATTACAGCGAAAATAATACAATATAATTCAGATATTTTGGAAAACAATAAATTAATTTTAGAATTAAAGAAAGAAAAGCATAATATCGGTGAATTAACCTCAAATCATAAAAGAATTCTTAGCATCATTGAAAGAACAACAAATGACACAATTATTAATCAATGCAAAGATTATGAAACAAAAACAATACTAAAGAAAGGTTTAGAAGAAGAAAAGGTTAAAAGACAAAATGAACTCAAAATTAAAACGGTAGAATTATTTAAAAAATATTCTAAGCATATGAATGCTTATTTAAGCACTTTTAATACACCCATTAGGATTAAAGAAATTAAAAGCCAAGCATATAGCTCTCCTGATAATTTTGCGGATTATACTTTTACTTTAGGTATAAATGATATAAAAGCAAATCTTGTCAAACATACTTTAAGTGAGGGAGATAAAAGCTCTATTGCATTCTCCTTTTTTTTAGCTAAACTAACTGAAGATAGTGATTTAAGTAATAAGATAATAGTCATTGATGACCCTTTATCTAGCCTTGATAGCAATAGACGACAACGAACAATAGAAGCGATTGAAAAAATCAGTAAAAAAGCCAAACAGATATTTTTATTGAGTCATGATGAAATGTTATTGTTTGATGTTTACGAAAGAGGTAAAATGGTAGAAATGCAAGCTTTGCAAATTAATTCACAGGTCAATATCTGCTTTTGGGATATTGAACAAGCTATGATGCACCCTTATTTTAAAGTGATTAAAGAATTAAGTGATTTTAATGAAACTAACGATTTGAGTTCAGATCTTGATAATATGCGAAGTAAAATTAGAAGAGCAATTGAAGGTACTCTTAAGTTTAGATATTTTAAATTTTTAGACGAAGTAACTTTGCTTCCCAATGGTAAGAGTATTCAAAAATTTGATAGAAAATTTGGGTTAGGAAAGATGATAGATAAATTAGAATTTTCAAATTGTAATTTTAAAATAAATAAAAAAGAAGATGTGATTAACAGATTAAGAGAACTAAATGAGTATTCAAATCCTCCAAATCATGATAACTCTGATATTGCTCACAGACAGGCTTCTACTAATAAAGAAGAGTTAAAAGGCTTTATTAGAGATACCTTAGAACTAATTCACGAAATGCTTTGAATGAGATTTTATAGACAAAAGTATGGTCACTCCAACCGAACTTTGATGTTTTATAGACACTTCGCACTCAAAAACAAGCCTTATACTGAGGGGAGGCTTTAATGTTCAATAGTCGGAAAGTCTTCAAAATTATTCAAAAACGCCGTGAAATCTATTTTAGAACAAGAGATTGTTTGCTCTTTGAAAGAGAAATAAAGGAGTAGGCTATCATTCGCCACCGTACCTACATGATGGTTTTTAAAAAAAGCCAAAAGGGTTTCACGCGGAATGATGAGCATATCAGACCACTTACTTTGTTTGCGAACCAAAAAGATGTAATAAATTTCAGGTGAAATGGGTTCTTCCAACTGCAACATAGGTACGTTAAATTGAACACTGTAACTGTCCGTTCGTTCTGTTGCGTGTGCTGTTTTGACTTGTACTCGTAGAAAAAGCCCCTTTTTATCTTCAACGACGAATAAATCATCACCTACATCTACTTCGGGCGTTGCCACGTTCCAACCTCGTGCTAAAAACTCGGACATCGTGTGTAATTGACCTGCTTTACCCAAATACAGGTTGAATCGTTTGCTCATAGTTTTGTTCGATTTTATAAGTTATCTCTTGACTTGCCCCTCTCACAAACTCAATTATTTTAAATTGTTTTAATGCCGATTCATCTGGAAAACCAAGCAAAGCAGGGAAGACATATTTCTCCAGATGGGCGTGGTTATGCTCAAAGTCCGTTTTCATATCGTATTCTACAAAAATACGCTTGGCAGGTTGTGCATTAGGAAACATTTCCTTTATCTTTTCATAGGTCGTATAGCCAAGTGTGAATGTCATTCCATTGCCTTGCACGCCGTATTGTATTTGTAATTTATCCATTTCTCTTAATTTTTTGCTCGATTTAAACTTATTTTCTTGTCAAACAAATACTATGTTTTGTTATAAATTTTGGGTGTAATACTGAGGGGGCACCGTTAGAGGTTTCCAAGTTGCCGATGAAGGTCGGCAGCCGTTTCTTTTGAAATACGCCCACCAAAGCTCTTTTTGGGAGGTGTCTTATCAACAGATGCTGATTTTTTAATGAACTGAATCATCTGCATTTCTTCCAAATAAAGCAGCAATTTCACTACTTTTTCATCTAATATTTTAACTTCATAACTCATAATGGATGGATTTTTAGCAAAAATAAACCTTTTTGGTAAAATAAAAGAATCTTTTTAAGTCTTAAAGGGACTATACAGAAATAGAAAACCAACAGTTAACAGCGAAATTTCGCCAATCTCTTTATACTTTTGCAAAAAGACGCATTTTAAATCAAAGTCTAAAAAAATGCGTTTAACGCTTTATGGGGTGTAGTGAAAACGCTTTGATTACCTGTTTCACCCCCCCTCAGTATAAATTCAAATAAAACCAAAAAGTTATGAATAGAGTGATATTAATCGTGTTGGACAGTGTGGGCATTGGCGAATTGCCTGATGCACATATATATAATGATTGCGGTAGCAACACTTTGGGGAATATTGCCAAGCACTATCCCGCGCTGCATCTGCCACATTTGACCGCCATGGGTTTGGGTAATATAGATCCAACCAATCTGCTCAAAAAAACGAGAGCGCCTACCGCCGCTTTTGGTAAAGCCATGGAACAATCGGCAGGCAAGGACACGACGACAGGGCATTGGGAAATCAGTGGTGTTGTGCTTGAAAAACCTTTTCCAACGTTCTTAAATGGCTTTCCGAGTGCGTTTATAGAGTCATTTGAAAAGGCGATTGGTACGAAAATCATAGGCAATTATGCGGCATCTGGCACAACAATTATCAATGATTTGGGCGATGAACACGTTAAAACGAAGTGTCCAATCGTCTATACGTCTGCGGACAGTGTCTTTCAAATAGCGATGCACGAATCGGTTTTTTCGATTGAAAGGCAATATGAAATTTGCCAAATTGCCCGAAATATGCTTGTGGGCGACTATGAAGTTGGGCGGGTTATTGCACGACCTTTTGTCGGTACTTCGGGCAATTATACAAGGACGAGCCGCCGCAAAGATTTTTCTGTTTCCCCACCCGATACGGTTTTGGATGCACTTGTAAAAAACAATAAAGAAGTCTATGCGATTGGTAAAATAGAAGACATTTTTGCGGGCAAAGGCATCAGTCGTTACGTCAAAACGGCTAATAATGAGGAAGGAATCCGTGCAACAATTGAGGCGATAAAGGAAAATACTGAGGGGTTAATTTTTACCAATTTGGTGGATTTTGATATGCTTTATGGGCATCGCCGCGATATTGAAGGCTATGCAAAATCATTAATGGCGTTCGATGCGTATCTACCCGAATTGATAAGTCATTTGAAATCAGACGATTTGCTTATCATCACGGCAGACCATGGCAATGACCCGTCTGCGCCTGGGACTGACCATACGCGTGAATATATTCCGATATTAAATTATGGACACAGCGTAAAAGCAGGACATAATATTGGTATTCGACAGTCATTTGCAGATATTGCAGCGACGATTGCCGAGGCTTTGAATATTCCTTTTGAAACGCAGGGAAAAAGTTATTTTTCGGAAATATTGGGTTGATATAACACAACTTTGTTACGGTAATGTACTATTTTACATCTTTTTTCAAATAAAACCATAATTATGAGCGCCTATTTAGCAGCATCAGAACTGATATTGAATCCCAATGGCAGTGTCTATCATTGCAATTTACTGCCAGAAAATCTTGCAGATACCATTATCCTCGTCGGCGATCCTGACAGAGTGCCTGTCGTTTCAAGCTTCTTTGACAGTATTGATTTTAAAACACAAAAAAGAGAAATCGTCACGCATACAGGTTCTAAAAATGGCAAACGTCTTTCGGTTATTTCAACTGGCATGGGAACGGACAATATTGATATCGTTGTGAACGAATTGGACGCAGTGGCAAATATTGATTTAGTCGAAAGAAAAATAAAGCCTAACCATAAACAGTTGACTTTCATTCGATTAGGCACTTCTGGTTCACTGCAAGCTGATATTCCAGCAGATACATTTTTAGCCAGTACACATGGATTGGGTTTTGATGGATTGGTCCATTATTACGAAAACACAGAAGCCTTTTCAGACAATCCTTTCATCGAATCATTCATTAAACAGGTCAATTGGGATAAAAAACTGCCCAAACCGTATTTAGTAGAAGGTGATGCCGCATTGATTGAAAAAGCTAAAAAATTGGGTTTTCACACGGGTATTACTGCCACAGCAACAGGTTTTTATGGGCCTCAAGGCAGGGTTTTAAGGTTGGGTGTCATGGATAAAATGATGAATGAAAAACTTTCAGAATTTCGTTTTGAGGACATGCGCATCACGAATTTTGAGATGGAAACATCAGGCATTTATGGTTTGTCTAAATTGATGGGGCATCGGGCTATTACCATCAATTGTGTCATTGCCAATCGGTTTACAGGGCAATTTAGTGAGGATTATCGTCAATCGGTGCGTACATTAATTGAAACAGTTATTGAGAAATTTGTATAAAATACTGAGGGGTACAGGTATAGTAGACAGAAATTCAATTGGTTTTTTATTTTTTTTT
>JANLQI010000199.1:0-3858 GCA_031367705.1 Saprospiraceae bacterium
CGGGGCTTGTTTGTCTTTAAGCATGGACTCAAAAAAATAGCGATGTATTAAGGCTGTTTGAGCGTCGTTGATACTGTTAAAGGAGGCAACTAAGCCTTTAACACCTGCTGAAGCAAATGCTTCTGTTATTGTTGAAATCCCAAAACTTGAATTTGAAGGACTATTTGCTGTATTGCAAGAACCTAAAACGACTAATCGGGAAGGAATATGACTTATCGCTAACTCCGCCACGGTTATACTATCTGTATCATTTAATTTAATACAATGATTTAAAGACTCTGATTTTAACTCACCGTGCATGACTAAGTAACGAATATCGTAATTTTTTTCCAACTCTTTGCGTATAGAAATACCTTTATGGGTTTCAATAATAACAGGATTTTTAAATAAAGTACCGACATAACGTGCTGTATTAGCTAAATTATCTAATTTCTTATTGCTGTATTGACCAATAAAAGCCTCATAAGGCTGTTCATAGTTCATAGGCATATTGTGTTGGAGAAAAAGTGTTGTTGCTGAATGAGAATAACTAACAACATAATCCTCTAAGACATATTTATTGGAATCGAGCATCATGGCTTCAAATGGCAGTTTACTATAAATCGTATTATCATCAGCAGGAATAATAATCAGTCTTTTAATATTTTGACCTTTTAGACTATCAAGTGGCTGTTTTAAGACTGCCCTATAAGCAGTTTGCGCAGAACGCGCCCAGTATTTGCCCGCATTATCACTTTTTACTCCTGAATGGAAGACGTTTAAAATGCTATCCAATCTTTGTGTTCTGGAAGGTACTTGGAAAAAATATTTTTGCTTGTTGGTAGCCACAAATAAATAGATATTATTTGCCATAGATTGATAGCTCACTAATGCCGTTGTATCATCCAAAATCTTTTTTTGAAATTCAGCAATGGGGGGTGTTGCGTCAGACAATAGTCTTGCATAAAAAGATTTTTCAGAGGTATTGGGTTTAAGTTTTATTTTTTCTATAAAACCTTTATAGATTTCTTTGGCTTTTATTAAAGCATTAAGGTCTTCTGTACTTTGGGTTCTAATATATCTTCCATGCAATTCAACTATGTGTTCTCTCATCTTTTGATCTGCTTCGAATATATCTTTTTGAAGTTTATCAGCATTTTTGGCTATTGCCTTTTCGTCATAAATAGCTTGCTTGATTCTTTGACTTTTGGTAAATTCTGAATATCTGAATGCCATTTCTAAATATTTGGCATCAGCCGTTTTTTGCCATAACATGTGTATCAAATAGGGTATTGATTCCGATTCCATTCTAAATAACTCATTTTTTCTATTCGTAATATCGTGCGAATAAAGTGGATTAAACCCGATTTCGGCACATGCAATTTGACACACTAAACTTTGCTCTAAATATTGAATACTATCGGGATAGGCGCGATAATACTTTTCAAGTATGCCAGATTTTTTTGAATAAAAATTAACTAATTCACTACTTGTAGATACATAACTGGGCGTAAACGGGTTTAAAATATTATCCATTTTTATTGTATCATATCGTTCTTGAATTTTAAGGAGAATTTGGAAAGCCTTCACAAAATCTTTTTTGTCAGAGTATAAGTCTGCCAAAGTCATATAGGCTAAATTTATTTCATATGGGCTTGCTTTATTGTTTTGAATAATTTTATTGGAATAAACGATAATACTATCAAGGGCATCAGGCTTTAAAAAACCAATATTGCTATAAAACACGTTAATCATAGAATATATATTCTCTTTTACGGTGGCATTTTCAGCAATATTTTTCATCTTTTGAATAATACTTTCCATTGCAGTGACATATTTTAGCGTGTCCATTGACAGCAGAAATTCTTGTTGATAAAGTATGAATTTGACGAATACATCACTTATACTAGCACCTTCGGAAGCTGATTTCATAAAATAGGTCGTATCCCCTTGTGTTATGGCAGTGTTAGTAGCATTTAGAACATTTTGGCTAATAATAACAGCAGAATCATATCTTCCTACAAACAGATATATCAAAGCTTTAGTAGATAATTGTTGGTATAAGCCCAAGGACTTATCAGGTTCAGCCAATTGTGCATAAATATGTTCCGCTTTTTCAATATTCAATAAAGCCGGATCGAATTCTTGGTTCAGCATTTTTATAGCCCCTAAAGAGCCATAACACATAGCCAACAATAGATGCGGTTGGTTCTTAACAACGTCTTCAAAGATTTTTATTGATTCATAGTAACACTTTGAGGCTTCGTCATATTCTGAATTGGCAGAAAGGGAATTACCTAAAGCCTGTAAACATTTAGCTTTTGAAGTATCCATGAGAATTTTGAATGGATCAATTGATTTTGAGCCAATTTGTGCAATTTCTTTATCCAAGACTTTTATTGCGAAATTGAGCGTATCCAAATAAGGTTTTTTCATGGGACTTTGTTCAGTACGGAGCCAGTTCAATAACCAAGTAGAGTTGCTGAATTTTATAGCTTTGTTAATAGCTATTTGATTTTGCCCAAAAGAGAAAATAGGTAAAAAAGCAATGCTTAAAAGAGTAAGTTGACGAAAGATGGTTTTCATTGTAGATTTTCAAATTTAGAATAGTCAAGAAATGATTGTTCAATATTCTCTACTTTTTTGGGTAAACTATATGAATCAAATTGTTGTCCAAAGGCGGAATAGAGGACTAAAATCCATAAAGACAAAGTGAGAAAAAAAGTGGATTGTTTCATTACGATTTGTTTTTAGAATGGTGAAAAAAAGAATATTGTCAAATATAGTGTAAAAGTTGGTAGTCATGCATTTTTTTTTAGGAATGTTATTTTCCTTCCTTTTTATCGCGCGAAGTACCAATAGCTCTATCCACTAAGCATGAAACAGCCCTCAGTACAAACTCAAAAATGCGCCATAGAAACGCCATCTATCACAAAAAACATGCTCAAATAAATTTATTTTATTAAAATACAAAAATAAATCATTTGACCTCTTGACAATGCAAACACAATCGCCCTAACTTGCATCATAAACGAAATTAATACAATACCAAAATCAACAACCCATTTTATAAAAATTATTTTTTAAAATTCAAACCGTTTTTAACATGACAAAAGTACAAGTAGCCGATTCAGAGACCTACGGCGTCCTCAATGTCTTCATCGAAGAAAACACCGAAAAATGCCAAGAAAGCGAAATTGTGGTTGAAGATGTCGTTTATTTCCAAGATGTATGGGCGCAATTCAACGACAAAAAAGAAGAAGCCCAAAAAGACACCACAAGCATTGCTGCCAACAATTCGAAATTGAAGGCAAGCCTTTCTGCCACATCAAGCGACATTTTCAAATACCTACAAAGCCACGGCATCCGCAAAAAAGATCAAACGCTTTTGGATATCCCTAAACCTGCCAAATCAACGATGATGGTTTTGCCTGATGCCGATTTCACTACTTTGATGAAAGATATTGCTCAAAAAGTGACGACTTACAGCGATGTTTTGGTGCTTCATGCGTTTACAGTCGCACAACAAAATGCTTTTAAAGCCGATGTCATCGCTTTCAATACGGGGAAACCGCAAGTCAAAATCGTCAGAAAGCAGAAGAAAGGGACAACCGAAAACTTGAAAACAGTACACGAGGAATTGAACAGTGCCGTGGAAGACAGGTTGATGGTGTCTATCTTGGCGTTGCAAAAAAAATATCCTGAATTTGTGCGCCATTTTCTCGAATTGTGTGAAAAAAGTATCCCCCCAGTATCGGCAACACAAGTGACGATTCTGGCGGTCAATGACGAGACCAATGCACCCTTACCTTCTGTCACTATCCTGTTACCAGATTTAGAGAAAACGGTTGAAGCAGATGCAAAAGGCAAATTGGTATT
>JANLQI010000243.1:0-16876 GCA_031367705.1 Saprospiraceae bacterium
AAAAACGTATCTTTTCATCTATAATTGCAAGATTAACAGAATTTTTACGGGCATGAAAGGCTTGAAATTGCGGTAAAATATTTGTTTCGGAATGCCCGATAAGGATAGGGACAATATCGCTTTGCAACAATTCCGTCAACAGGGGAATGATAAACGAAGGGTCTTGCTTGCGCATATTTCCCAAATCAATGATATTCAGTTTTGAAAAAGGAAAACTCAATGAATAGAGGATGGCACGCACAGCGTCCGCTTCCGCTTCGTTGATGCCAACAATGGCAATTTTTGTTGTTTTTAAATCCAAATCACCACCCTTCCCGAGGGCATCGGGATTTCGTTCCTCAACAGAATAAACGGTGATTTTTTTACCAAAATGCCATTCTTCAAGGTCAGCAAAAAGGTCTGGCGAAGGTGGTTTTAACCAATGATTGAGCATAATCTTAGTATGAATTGTGTGATGTTGTGTAGCAAAAGTAGTATAGAAAACTTATTTTTTATGAAAAAACAAATAAATCAATGCAGCCAAAGCGAACAATGCCGATACCTCAAAAGCAATACCAATTCGGCTTGGGTCATTTTGATACATAGCTTGCGACATCCACGCCCCTACCCCAATACCTGCTTCGAGGGCAATAAACATCGTCGCCAAACCGCGCCCACGAGTAGCGGGTGAAACCAAATCCACTGCCCATGCTTGTAATGTCGGTGTGTTCAAGCCCCAACCGATGCCGTAAATGATGGCCGCAATCATAAAAGCTATGACGGAATGAAACCATGCAATAATCACCATCGAAACGATAACAGACAGGGCTGCCCACCGCAAAACAAGCACCCGACCATGCTTATCGGAAGATTTCGCTGCCACCAAACGAATGACCAAAGACGAAGCTGTGAAGACCGCAAAAAACAAACCTTTGTTACCGATACCTATTTGTTTTGTCAAATCGGGTATCAATGTCAAGCAAGTACCTGATGCAAAAGATAAGAGAAACTGCACGATAAAAGTCGGCATAGCAGCGGGTTCAAATATCTCAAAACGATTGATTTTCAACAGTTTAAAAGAAAATGGCTGACGTATTTCAAGCGTTTCATCCATATTTTTGACCAAAATAACAACCGATAAAAGGGCTGAGAAAGAGGATAAAACACATAAACCCGTAAAACCGAACCCCTCAGTAATCCAACTGCCTAAGACGGGTCCGACGCTAAAACCGATGCTGCTGCTGATACCGATTGCTGACATCGCTTCGCCACGACGTTCCATTGACACAATGTCGGCAACATACGCGGCGGTGGCAGTTGGTTTGAAACTTGTTGAAAAACCATGCGCTAAACGCAGCAATAGGAAGCCAAAAACAGTGGTCATAAATGGGTAAAGCGCACTGCACAACACGCAGACCAATGAGCCAAAAACCATAATCGGCACACGCCCAATGGAGTCGGTCAATTTGCCGCTAAATGGGCGGCTGATACCTGCCGTCAAAGTGAAAAGAGCTATAATATAGCCTTTGTAATCAGCACCGCCGAGCGAGGTCAAATGGTCGGGCAGTTCGGGAATAAGCATCTGGAAACTGGCAGAAAAGAAGAAATTACTCGCACAAAGGAGCAATAAAGGTAAGCCATACAGCTTTTGAGTCGTGGTGATAGTTGTCATTTCGACACAAAGGTAATTCGCTCTATCATTCTCGAAGCAAACTTTTCACTTTTTCCATAAAATCGTAGGTGGGATGGTTGTGTTTGTTTTCTTCGAGCAACTCATTTCGATGTCCCGATTTAGTACCATGCAGTGTATAATTGTCATAAAAATAACGACAAATGCCTTTTTTATCTATGATAGCGACAATCGGGCGAGTAAAAAATGTGCCGAAAAAAGCGTTCCCAAATTTGTCTGAATTTTCAACTATTGGAAATCGAATCGGATGTCCCAGCAAATATTTTTTTTCACTTTCACCTAAACTATAATTTATAAATGATAGAACCTCAACGCCTTCACCACGCAATGAATCTACAACGGCATTGAGTTCTGGAATTTCATACTGAAAAGAATAATCCCAAAAATGCCAAAAATGCACTATCCAAACCCTACCACGATACATTGAAGGGCGGTGCATTAGCCCCATCGTATCTCTTGCATCAAAATCGGCAATGGGATGATTAAGTATCTTATTTTGGATAAAACTATCGCGGTTCGTTTTCTCAACCTGCCTCATTTTCTCAAATTTCACGGTCATTTCAGACGTAATAATGCCTTTACGCAATGAATCACGTTCAGCATTTGTCAAAAAAGAAAGAGGTGAAGTTGTTTGAGCCGATAAAAGGCTCATGAAAAGAAAGGATAGAAAAAAAGTAAAGGTCAAGCGTCTCATCTTTAATGTTTGTCGGTGGAAATAAAAAGCTAACACAGAAATTCGTTAAAGAAACGTTTTGTTTAGGTGCAGAATTGTTGTTTTTTTTTGAAAAAAATTGTAACTATTTGGTTTGACACGAATTACACAAATTAGACGAATTTAATTTTTGACTTTCTAAATTTGAATCATAAAACGCAATAAATCAATTCGTATAATTTGTGTAATTCGTGTCAGCAAAGTATTTTCCTAAAAATTAGGCTTTCATCGCTGCAATGCCTGGTAGTTCTTTACCCTCCAAAAACTCCAGCATCGCACCGCCACCCGTAGAGACAAAACTAACAGCTTTTTCTAAACCCATTTGCGTCACAGCCGCAACCGAGTCACCTCCACCGACGAGCGAAAAGGCCCCCTCAGTAGTCGCAGCTGCTACAGCCAAAGCGATTTCTTTTGTGCCAACAGCAAATTTAGGAATTTCAAAAACACCCATTGGGCCGTTCCAAAGTATTGTCTTTGAAGCCTTTATGGTTGCGCTAAATGTTTTAATTGCTTCTGAACCGATGTCTAAACCCATCCAACCGTCAGGAATTGCGTTGCTTGGCGTTACTTGCGTATTAGCTGCTGCGTCGAATTTATCGGCTATTAAAGAATCTGATGGCAATAAAATTTGAACACCTTTATCCTTTGCTTTTTGAATCAAAGCCAAAGCATGGTCGAGACGGTCATTTTCGCAAAGCGAATTGCCAATTTGTCCGCCCATCGCCTTAAAAAACGTGTAAGCCATGCCGCCACCGATGATGAGATTGTCAACAGAATCTATCAAACGTTCCAAAATCAAAATTTTATCACTCACTTTTGCACCACCAACGATAGCCGTAAAAGGCTTTTCTGGGTTGTTCAAAACACGGTCAGCACTGCTCACTTCGGCATCCATCAAAAAGCCAAAAGACTTGTGGTTTTTGTCAAAAAACTGCGCCACTGTCGTTGTTGAAGCATGAGCACGGTGTGCTGTCCCAAAAGCATCGTTGATATAAATATCGCCCAAAGAAGCCAATTTCTTAGCCATTTCGACATCGCCTTTCTCTTCTCCTTTATGAAAACGGGTGTTTTCAAGCAATAAAACCTCGCCTGGCTTTAAATTTTTAGATTTTTCAACCGCTTCTTCGCCCAGACAATCATTCGCAAATTGGACAGGACGACCCAACAATTCGCTCAAATGTGCCACCAAATGGCGCAGCGTAAAACGCTCAACGTCAATCGAACCGTCTTCTTTTAGCTTTTTCAAAGGACGGTCAAAATGGCTCATCAAAATAACAGCACCGCCTTGTTCAAGTATCGCTTTGATGGTTGGAACAGCCGCACGCATACGTGTATCGTCTGTAATTGCCAAGGTTTTTTTATCGAGTGGTACATTAAAATCCACGCGGACAAGGGCTTTTTTAGCCTTAAAATCAAGATTCATTCGTCGAGTTTTTAGTTTGATAATTTAAATTGAGTGCAAAAATAGAATTTTATCATGGATAAGTGGGTAAGATTTCAAAATTCTAAAATTCCAAAAATTTACACCTACAGCTAACCGTTTAACATCACTGAATTTAGAAATAATTTCCCTTGTTAAAGTGTTAATGGCAAAAAAACATTTTATTAATATATAAATATTCTAACAAAAATATTAACTTGCAGCATCATTTGAAAAATGACCTAAATATTTAGTTACGGCATCGTAATTTTATCGTAACTCTCCCAGAACTGAACTTATCTTATTCAAATATTCTCAAAAACCGAGATTGTCAATCTACCACACACTTTTCATTCTGTATTGATTTATTCAATACAAAATGGAAATGTGGCAATTTGTATTTTGTACATTTAGTAGCATTGACATTTTTTAAGGGTTGAAACACTTTATATTGCTGAGGGGTGTCGTCCGTTTCGATGGATGAGACCCCTCAGTATTTTTAATGGTTTTTGTTATTGGTTATGCGTTATAAGTGGTTTGGTTATTGCATAGCTTTAACAAACAACGAATTAAAGAAGCAACCTCTAAGGTATCTCCAACGTGTTAGGACTATGTTTTTAATCAATACAAAAACTTATTTATCACTTAATATCGTCAACAAATGAACCGAATTCATTACACAACGACTTTTTTATTCCTCTCTTTTTTAGCATTTTGCCAAAACACGACCCCCTCAGTACAACCCTTAGGTGGCGGTGAATTTCAAACTGAAAACACAGAATGTCTCTCTCCTACTGCTCGAGCAACCATCGAAAAGCTCAATCACGAACAAATAGAGCGACTTGAACAAGCGGGTACATTTACTCAGTTGCGTCTATCACCTGAAATTGTCGCTTTCGACTGGCCTCTGCGTCAAGCGGCAGGCTTCAATACTGACCCAAGTTATTACGGCATCAGCAATTATGTTGACCAAAATACGGCTGTTGGAAATTTTGAAGATTATAATTGTAACTCAAGGACTTACGATGGTCATAAAGGCACCGATATTTTCACTTGGCCCTTTCCTTGGAAACGAATGGATGACAATTCTCTCGAAATCATCGCTGCCGAAGCAGGTGTGATTATCAATAAAGTAGATGGTTTTGCAGATCGCAATTGTGGTTGTGTTAATTATGATTGGAATGCGGTTTATATACGCCATGCCGACAATTCGGTTTCATGGTATGGACACATGAAAAAGAACTCGCAAACCACAAAAGCCGTTGGTCAATCGGTTGCTAAAGGCGAATATTTGGGCATTGTGGGCAGTTCGGGCTGTTCAACTGCTCCTCATTTGCATTTTGAGGTCTATAACAGTGCGGGAAAATTGATAGATCCATTTTCAGGTTCTTGCAATTTACTCAACACCACAACATGGTGGGCAAACCAAAAACCCTGGCGTGACCCAACACTCAATCGTTTGCAATTAGGCACAACACCCGCCGTATATGGCGATTGTACGACCTATAAAGACGTGCCTAACGATACATATCAGTTTGCTTATGGCAATAAACTCTATGTGACGGGTTATTTTCATGACCAAACAACAGGCGATGTGACAACTTATACCGTTTACAGACCCGACAATACGGTTTTTACAACGTGGTCGCATACCTCACCTGATACATATAATGCGTCATGGTGGTATTGGTCGTTCACTTTGCCGAGTAGTTCGCCTGGTACTTGGCGTGTCGTGACGACTTTTAAAACACAAACCGTTCAAAAAAACTTTACATTAAGTCCAACGGTTGCGGTATCGCAAACAACCGATATTGAACCTGTTTTTTATCCAATCCCTTTTTCAGACAATTTGAATTTGAATTATTTATCTGATGAAAAAACAACCGTTGACATCATTGACATACAAGGTAAAATTTTGAAAAACATTGTTTTAAATGTGAATCAAACGACGCATATCCTACCACTTTCTGAATTACCCAAAGGCGTTTATATGGCAAAAATAAAATCAAGCCGTGCGCCAAAGATTCAGAAGATTATCAAAATCTAATTGTCAACTTTCATACTTATGCTAAACAGAAATGGCGTTGTAATTTTTTTATTCAAAAAATCACAACGCCATTTCTGTTTCATATACCTTTGAGAATTATTTTTCATTGAATAAAACCAGCCAAACTATGTCTAAACAAATTTCAGATTTTCAACGCCAAATCAAGCAAGGTATTCCTACCATTTTGCCAAAGGCAACAAAAATTACCCCCTCAGTATCTCACGCTCCACAGCGTGTTATTGAAGACGTTTTGACTGAAAAAGAGAAAAAACTCGCTGTTCAAAACGCTTTGCGCTATTTTCCAGCCATACATCATACTGTTTTAGCAAAGGAATTTGCAGAAGAATTGCGGACTTACGGACGTATATATATGCACCGTTTTCGTCCGACTTACGAGATGTACGCTCGTCCGATTGGTGAATATCCTGCAAAATCCAAGCACGCCGCAGCGATTATGCTCATGATTCAAAACAATTTAGACCCCTCAGTAGCAAAGCATCCGCATGAGTTGATTACCTATGGCGGCAATGGGGCGGTATTTCAAAACTGGGCACAATATCTTTTAGTCATGCAATATCTGTCAGAAATGACTGATAATCAAACACTTGTACTGTATTCAGGGCATCCACTCGGTTTATTTCCAAGTCATAAAGATGCGCCCCGTGTCGTCGTGACAAATGGTATGATGATTCCCAATTATTCAAAAAAAGAAGATTGGAATCGCTACAATGCTTTGGGCGTAACCCAATACGGACAAATGACGGCTGGTTCGTTTATGTACATTGGTCCACAAGGCATTGTACATGGCACAACTTTGACGCTACTCAATGCAGGACGATTGCAAGGTTTTGATGATTTGAAAGGTAAATTGTTTGTCACTTCGGGCTTGGGTGGTATGTCGGGCGCACAGGCTTTGGCAGCCGTTATTGTCGGTTGTGTCGGTGTTTTGGCAGAAGTTGATTATGATGCCATCCAACAACGCATCAACGATGGTTACATTCAAAAAAAATTGGTTTTCAATGATTTAGATACTCTTATTGAACAAATTGTTTTTTATAAAAAAGAAAGAAAAGGTGCAGCATTGGTCTATCATGGCAACATTGTGGAGCTGTGGGAACGCCTTGCAAATCCCCCGACCCCAGAGAGGAGTACGCACAACTCCGACTCCCCTTTGGGGCTGGGGGTAGAATTGGGCAGCGACCAAACCTCATTGCACAATATTGATGACTGCGGCTACACGCCTGTGGGTTATACTTTTGAAGAAGCCAAACAACTTTTGGTGAATGACAAGCCCAAATTTATGGACGAAGTCCGCAAAACATTGCGTCGTCATGTGGCTGCCATCAATAGTTTGTCGGCTCAGGGTATGTACTTTTTTGATTATGGCAATGCCTTTTTGAAAGAAGCAGGAGAAGCCGAAGCCGATGTTTTCAAAAACAAAGAAGAAGGCATTTTCAAATATCCGAGCTATGTGCAGGACATCATGGGGCCCATGTGCTTTGATTATGGCTTTGGGCCTTTCCGTTGGGTTTGCACCTCTGGCGACAAAGCGGATTTGGACAAAACCGACAAAATAGCTGCCGATATACTGAGGGGTCTCCTTGAGGACGCAACGGACGATATTCGCAACCAATTGGCAGACAATCTTTTATGGATAGAAACAGCTGATGAAAACATTCCCATCGTTGGTTCAAAATCCCGCATTTTGTACGCCGATGCCGCAGGGCGTATTTGCATTGCACAAGCCTTCAATGATGCCGTTGCCAACGGCGACATCAGCGCACCGATTGTTTTAGGGCGCGACCACCACGATGTTTCAGGCACAGATTCACCCTATCGGGAAACATCAAATATCTATGACGGCTCACGTTTTACGGCTGATATGGCGGTACATAATTTCGTCGGCGATGCGTTTCGCGGGGCAACTTGGGTATCGCTGCACAATGGCGGCGGCGTGGGTTGGGGTGAAGTTATCAATGGCGGTTTTGGTCTCGTTCTCGACGGTTCTGCCGATGCTGAAAGACGTTTGCGCCAAATGCTGTTTTGGGATGTTAATAATGGCATTGCAAGGCGTTCATGGGCGCGCAACACGGGTTCAATCGCTGCGATAGAACGGGCGATGGCTGAAAATTCGGATTTGAAGGTGACGTTGCCGAATTTGGTGGATGAGGAGATTTTAGAGCGTTTGGCATTTTAAAAAAATGATTTTAAGGTCTTTATACTGAGGGGGACTTATGGTGGTTTATCTAATTTATCACTATATAAAATACTGATAGTCAATTTTTTAAATTATTATATTTAATTATTTATAAACTTTAAATAACACTCAATTATGATTAAATACCTTATCTTTATTAGCTTGATTTTAAGCTCTTTATCTTGTTCAAATAAGAATGATGATATCAGTATTCAAAAGGAAATGCGTAATGCTACGACTGATAAAGCCATTTCGGTTTTAATAGCTGCCCCTCAAGTCTTAGACAGTTCACATACTATAATTTATCCATTAATTTTGGAAAAGACACGTTCTGAAGGCGGTTTTTCAAGTAGCTATTCAAGTGAGAAGTTAAGTTATTGGAATTTGATTTTCTTTGATACTGAAGATAATACACAGCATTTGCTTGTAAATGATAAAAAAATTGTCATTCATGCCATCAAAGGAAGCTATAATTATTCTTCATCGGATAATTTTTGGGCAGATGGAATAAACATTTACAAAAACTATATTTTTTATGATGTTATAACAAAAGATTACAATCAAAATAATCTTTTAGACGACACTGACCCAACTTATTTATATATTTCGGATAAACAAGGCAACGATTTTCGCCCCGTATCGCCTGATAATTACAATATTTTGTCATGGGAGGTCGTAAAAGGAACTTCAAAAGTCATTTTACAAGGGCAAAAAGATATGAATGGGGATAAAAAATTTGACCAACAAGACCCTATTATAGCTTTAATCGTAGATGTATCATCCAGGCAGTTAGCTCATGAAACTTTTAATCAAAACTACATGGACAGTTTGAAAGCTATTTTGACAAAAACGTGGCAGGTAGAGAAAAAATAACGATAATGTTATTCAATTGCTGATTGCAACCGCTGCACCACCAAATCCGTCATCCGCCTCGTCAATTCCGCTTCATTATCAGCAAAAAAAGCGAATTCTTCAGCCGTAAAATGACCGATGAGTGTGCCTATAAGCCGATTTTTAAACTTCAAATCAGACTTAACATTATGGGCGATGAACTCAGCTTGAAGGCGGTGATTGGATGCCGGGAACACGTTTTTCTTCTGTTTTTCCAAGTAATTGTTCCAAATCAGCAGCAACAAGTCGTGCTGCATTTTCAGAATGGGTCTCAGTGTATCGTTCTGAAACGACTCCCAAGTGAGTGGATTTTCGGCTGTCAAATTCGATGAAGACAGGTTCGTCAGTTGTGGACGGATTGATAAAAGATTTTGGTCGCGCATGACCATTAAACACTTTTCCCGGGTTTTGGTTGTCCCCCTCAGTATGATTAATGTTTGGCGCATCTAAAAGCGTTGATTGAGCCGATAAAAGTGTTGACGATTCGTCTATAACTTGTTTTCCCTTAATCACAGCATCAGGCAACGTAAAATAAAAAGTCGCTCCTTTTCCTTCTTCCGATTCAAGCCAAATACGCCCGCCATAAGTAGATACTATACGCTGGCAAAATGCCAAACCAATACCTGAACCTTCATATTGAGCAGACGAATGTAAGCGGCGGAACATACCAAAAACTTGCTCTTTATACTGAGGGGGTATCCCAATGCCATTGTCGGATACACTAAAAATCAAATCGTTTCCATGTCCTTCAGAAGCTACCGTAATAATAGGCTTTTCGCTTTCATTATATTTCAAACCATTAATAATCAAGTTTTGAAAAAGTTGAACAACCAAGGAATTATGTGCGCTCAAAATCGGTAAGTCTTTTACAACAATTTGAGCATCTTTATCAGTAATAATTGTTTGTAAATTACTTCTAATTAAAAGCAAAACGTCTGCAAAGTCAACAGGCAATGGGTCGCCAATATTTTTATCAATTTTTGAGTAATTCAACAAATCCTCAATGAGTTTTGTAGATTGGCGCACATTGGATGTAATAAAATCAAAATATTCCTTTGTTCGATCATCGAGTTGGGTCGCTAAACGTCTTTGTAGCAATTGCGTAAATGAACCAATATTCCGAATGGGCGCACGCAAATCATGCGAAGCAATATGTGCAAAATCAGTCAATTCTTGATTACTTTTTATGAGTTTTTGAGCATATTCTGACAGTTGCGATTGCATTGTTTCTATCTGGCGCGCCCTGTTATACGCATTTTCTTCAAGCAACTTATGCTTCTCTTTCATCAAATGTTCATTTTGCTGCAACGAGTCTATCATCTTGTTTTGGACTTCGTGTTTTTCATTACGCAAAATGCTAAAACGGTCAACTATCGCCATAAAAAACAGAACAGACTCGCCTGCTATTCCCATGTACATAATGTTACGAGTCCACAAATTACTTTCTAAAAAACCCATGTTGTAGATGGTAAATATCGTTATTCCGATACTCAAACAAAATACACCCGCAACAAAAAAACGAGCCACGAGATAGCCTTTACGATAGACTTGAATACCTGTATAAATCAAAAATATATTGAATGGAAAAGTAAGTATATAAACAGACAATATGTTTAATTCATACAACCCTACTGCCGCTAAACCCACATTAAGGACGTATAAAACAAGGAAAAAGACCAAGCCTTTATCTAATTTAGGTGTATATTTTCTTGTTTTCAAAAAACTACGCGAAAAATAAATACCAAACACACCCGCCAAACCATGAAAATAAAAACCCATAACATTCAATTGTGGCGAATTGGGATATAAAAACTGCGATAAATACCCATCAAATCGCAAAATAGTGGCAATAATAAAAATAGCATACCCAACATAAAAACCGTAAAACCCCTCTTTTAAGCTGATGAAAAACATTAAGTTGAACAGGGTAACGATGAAAACAATGCCGATAAAAATCCCATGTAATAAGTCACTTACATGATATTCTTCCGAAAAAGCGAGGTTTGTGCCAATACGCGTACGAATGGAAAGCGGGAACTGAGAACGCATGTTAAGGTAGTAAGTGCATAAATGGTCCTTTTTGCCATTCAATAAAAAAACATGGCGATTGGTTTTTATGATTCTTTCACTAAATGGAAAATACTTTCCCAGACGTTGTGTTGTGATTGTACCATCATTATCAATAGAATATAAATAGACAGAATCTGTAATACCCGTACTTAATTCAAGATAAATATCCCTTGTAATACTTTTTTGAACTTGAAATTTGACCCAAATATCACGTGGATTTTTACCCCCAAGTTTAAAAACATCTTGCACCATTGGCACAAAATCTATATCATTTTGTACATTTTCAAAATCCAATTCTTCTGTTATATCCTCCTTGAAAGAGGTCATTTTTGCCATAGAAAACAGTGCATCCCCTTTGTTGACATATATAGGCGGCTGTTGAGCATAAAAAAGTGATGGGCAAAAGCAGAATAGAATAATGGTTATAAGTTTTCGCATCTAACTGTTTATTGGATTTTCGTCTATGTATGTTACTTTTTATTGAACTCTAAAATATCAAAAAATAAATTTCAGCATTTGACATTTTGAATATTACAATACTTTTACAAAATGCAAAGCTAAGTGATTTACCCTAAAAGGACAATGTTATAAAATGGGTAAAGTTGACATGACAACAAAAATCAATCCATTTCCCAATCCCAATTACTTGGATTTTTTTCTCGATAAGCCTGTTTTGTTGCCACCCGCAACTTTTGACGTTCCAAAACCAATTTAGCAAGGGCAATATGCGCTTCTTCTTTGTTCCCAGGTAATAAAGCCTCATTGATTTTACGTTCTGATACATCAAGCCGATAGAGTAAACTCAACAAATAGTCTAATTTATGCTCAATCATATAATCAATAGCTGCTGCGAGATAGTCAAGCAATTCCGCCTCTGTCATCTCTTTTTGAGGGTCAGAAAGTTCAAAATCGCGTAATATGAGCGCAGTTGTTTCTTTATTTGCAGAAAAATTTGTCACGATATTTGTTTTAAATTAAAAAATGAATGACGCAAAATTACGTCTTTTCGTCCAAAATTCCTTCAATTAATATTTCGACACCCCTCAGTATCCATACCCATTTTGTAACTTGTGCCATATTTTCAATCCGCCTTTTGACGTTCTTACAGACAACACCTTATAATTACAAAATACTAAAAATCGAGTTGTGAAAAATTTACTGCCCAAATATATTCTTCAACAATATAATAAAGAAGCGATGCATGGTACTTTCGATGCAACGACCATGTTTGTTGACATCAGTGGATTCACGGCGCTGACTGAATCACTCATGCGTCAAGGTACTGAGGGGGCGGAAGTTTTATCTCAAATTTTAGATGCTATTTTTGCCCCTATGGTGGCACGTGTTTATGCCAAAGGTGGCGAAATACCGCACTTCGCAGGCGATGCTTTTACCGCCATTTTCAAAGGTAATCAGACGGAAAAAGTGACGGCACTCGCCTATGAAATCCGCAATTTTTTTAAAGAAAATGCCGTTTTTGAAACAAAATTCGGGCATTTTCAAATGAATTTGCGTATCGGACTTTCGTTTAGCGAACTGTCATGGGGTATCATCGGAGACCGACACAAAACCTTTTATTTCAGAGGAAATGCCATTGATAATGCGGCAGCCGCACAACAAAAAGCCACACCACAAGAAGTCGTCATGGACGATGATTTTACAAAAATGTTTTATAAAACAACGCCGTCAAACGATGTTGATTTCACACCTTCAAATTCTACTTTTAATCACATAGACGAAAAAGCATTTAGAGCTTTTTTACCACAATCGGTCATCAATTTCAAGGGGAAAGGTGAATTTAGAGACGTTGTTTCTGTATTTATTTCATTTGACGATGTATTGTCAAAAGCAGATTTAGTGACTTATACCAACATCGTTTTAGCCCAATTTGATTCCTTCGGTGGCTACTTCAAAGAGCTTGATTTTGGGGATAAAGGCGGTTTGATGGTCGGCTTTTGGGGCGCACCCACAGCCTTCGAAAACAATTTGACGCGCGCGCTCGAATGTATTTTAAGCATCCAAGATGCATTCAGTCATTTACAAATGCACCGTTTTTTCAAGTTTCGTGCAGGTGTCACATCGGGCATGGCTTATACGGGTATGGTAGGCGGCATCGAACGCTGTCAATATGCGGTCGTCGGCAGCCGCGTCAATTTAGCTGCCCGACTGGCTTTACAAGCCAATTGGGGCGAAACTTTAGTTGATCAAAACGTGCTTCAAGCCAAATCTTTTGAATTTGAAGAAAAAGGAAAACTACATTATAAAGGCTTTGCCGACAAAATTCCGACTTTCAAACTATTGAAGAAAAAAACAGAGGAACGTCCCGTTTTTGTAGGTAAAATGGTGGGTCGTGATGCTGAATTACTACAACTTACCGAATTCACTTCGGCAACTTTGACGAACAAGACGGCGAGTATCGCCTACATTTGGGGCGAAGCGGGCATCGGAAAAAGCCGTCTGACTTATGAATTGAAACATGAAATAGATAATTTGTTAAAAATTAACTGGGTGGTTTGTCAGAGCGACCAGATACTGCGTAAGCCATTCAATGCTTTTATTTATTTTTTAAAAAACCATTTCCACCAATCTGTTGAGCAATCCGCCGCTAATAATATGTCGGCTTTTGAACGGATTTTTGAAAACCTCATCCGCAGCCTCCCCGAAGCCGCTTATACTGAGGGGTCTGAATTGATACGTACACGTTCCATTTTAGCCGCATTGGTCGGTCTGAATTATCCTGATTCGCTTTGGGAACAACTCGATGCACGTGGGCGTTACGACAATACTTTTTCGGCAATCGAAAACCTTTTACTTGCGCTTGCCCAAATATGTCCGCTTGTCATCGAGCTTGAAGATGCACATTGGCTCGATGATGATTCGAACGCCATGCTCCAAAACTTTATACGTCGTATTAGCCAAAAGCCAATTTTAATGCTCAATACGATGCGCTATGACGATGAAGGTGTCAAAATAGCCTTATTTTCATCCGAAATACTGAAGGGGGCAAAACTGCAATCCATGGATATTGACCTCAATCTTTTGTCAAAAGAAGGCTTGAAACAACTGGCAGAAGTCAAATTACAAGGAAACATCCACCCCGATTTTGCTCAAATGTTGTGGCGAACAACCAATGGCAATCCTTTTTATATCGAACAGATATTAGCTTATTTTTCTGAAAACAATTTATTGCAAACCATTGATAATCAATGGACTATAAAGGATACAACTATTCGTATTTCGACTTCAATTACGGCTATTTTGACCGCACGAATTGACCGCCTATCCACGATTTTAAAAGAAACGGTCAAAGCCGCAGCCGTCATCGGGCGAGAGTTTGAACTCCCTGTCTTATCCGAAGTTATTTTACAACACGACGAATACATTAGGGCTAATGGCAACGCGCCACTTGTGTTAAGAGAGCAAGTACAAAGTGCTGAAAAAGGGCAAATTTGGCGCGCCATGAATGAATTGCGCTACATTTTTAGGCACTCGCTACTCCGCGAAGCCGTCTATGATATGCAGTTAAAAACACGCCTTCGTGAACTGCATTTTATGATTGCCAAAGCCATTGAGAAGGTTTATAAAGAGAATATCGAACAACGTTTTGTTGACCTCGCTTTTCATTACGAACAAGCCGAAGTCAAACCCAAAACGCTTGAATATTTGCATAAAGCAGCCGATTTCGCACGGCGCAATTATCAAAATCAACAAGCTCTCGACTTTTATGACCGCTTGTTGAAAAATTTGGAAAACGAGGCAGAACACGTCAAAACTTTAATTAAAAAAGGTGAAGTTTTACAACTCATCGGGCGTTGGCACAACTCAGAAATTGTCTTCCATGAAGCACTTTTCAAAGCAGCCAAAACAGATGAAATCAGCCTTAAAGGTCGAGCGAGCAGTGCGCTTGGCACTTTGTTGATGCTCAAAGGCAGCTATCAAGAAGCGCGCCCTTATCTTGAAAAATCCGCTTCATATTTTGAACAAATAATTGATAATCAAGGTATTGCAAGGGCATATGGCAGTTTAGGTAATTTATATTTCCGACAAGGAGAATACGATATGGCAAAAGATTATTTTTCAAAAAGTATCCATATCAGTCGTGAAAACGGTTTGCGTTCACCTGCTCAAATTGTCTCAAATTTAGGGCTGACATATATGAATCAAGGCGATTATACTGAGGGGGTCAAAATACAAAGAGAAGAATTAGACATTGTAGAGAAAAACAATGACTTAGCAGGTGCTTCTACTTTGTGGGTCAACTTAGGCATCGTCTATTTTGAAAAAGGCGATGACAACGCAGCCCTTCGTTGCTTTGAAAAAGGCTTAGAATTATGTCAACTTTTGGGTAATAAACAATTTACTTCCATCGCTTTGGGCTGTATAGGCAATGTTTGGCGAGTGAAAGGCAATTTTGAAAAAGCAAGCGAATATTTGACCGAAGACCTCAAAATGTGCAACGAATTAGGCGACAAACAAGGCATCGCTATTGCGCATGAATTAATAGGTAAATTACATTCAACAAAAGGAGAATTTAAGGAAGCCTTGTTTCATTTTGAAGAAAGTTTGAAACGCTGTCATCAACTCAATTATCAAAAAGGCATCGCCAAAGCCTTGCATGGTTTGGGCGAAACATTTTCTTTAAACAATGATTTTTTGAAGGCGATTAAGTGCTGTGATGAAGCCGCAACCATTGCTCGAAAAATCAATAATAAACTTATTTTAGGTCAATGTCTTGTAGAAAAAGCCCTCGTTTTGATAAAAGCGGGCGATATTAAAAGTGCCAAAGAGATACAACAGGAAACGATTGAAGTAGCGCTATCTTTAGGCAATGAAACACTGAACCGTCAAGTTGTAGCGTTTTTGCAGAAAATTTGATGGTTGTCTTTCAATTTAACAATTCAAACAACATAAATATCATGCTCCTAAAGCTCGTTTTCATCTCCTTTTTCATGATACAAACCTGTAGCAATCAACCTAATACAACAAAAGTTGACACACAAAGCCCCTCTTTTCCTTACGATTTATCTAAACCCTCGGAAAAATTCAATTTGGATGTTGCCCTTCGGGAAATTTCAGGTTTAACGACATCGCCTAATAGCGCGCAACTCGCTTGCATTCAAGATGAAAGTGGACAACTTTTCTACATCGATAAAACCACAGGCAAAGCGACCCCCTCAGTAATTTTTCAAAATTCAGGTGATTTTGAAGGCATCGAATTTGTCAAAGACACCCTTTGGGCAACGACGAGTAAAGGCAAGTTGTTCAAAATTTGGAATCTGAACAAAACACCTTTTGATGTCCAAATCTTTAAAATTGAAAGCCTGAAACAAGCCAATATCGAAGGTTTGGGTTATGATGCTTTGAACAACCGTTTGCTGTTGTCCGCAAAAGGTGATAAAAACGATGGTGCAAGTTTAAGGACAGTTTGGGCTTTTGACTTACAAAATCAGACCCCCTCAGTATCTAAGGCTTTTGACATACGACTGTCTGATTTTCAAGTATTTTTAAAAGATAAAACAGATAAAAATTACGAAAAACTCAATAAAGATTATATCGAAAAACCCTCAAATTCGGGCTTTGAATTTGGTCCTTCTGGCATCGCTGTTCATCCTTTGAACGGACATATATATATTGTGTCGGCAACCAATCGAACGCTGGTTGTCTTAAGTGCCGAAGGTAAAGTTTTAGACATTCAGAAATTGGACAAAACCCTATTTCCACAACCCGAAGGCTTTTGTTTTGATGCCGACGGCACGATGTATATCAGTAACGAAGCGAAGGACAACCCAAACGCCAACCTCTTAGTTTTTAAAATGCAATCGAAATAATCCCTCTTTAGGTTTCAATCAATGATTCAAAAATTTGGTATT
>JANLQI010000259.1:0-10826 GCA_031367705.1 Saprospiraceae bacterium
AAAAATAATAGAGGCAACGATAACTAAAAACGGTTGTCTTGATTGACTTCTCAAATTAAAAAGTCCATTCGATGTGCTAAAAGCAGTTTCGAATGGACTTTTTGTTTTAAAATATACCCCCTCAGTAAAATTGAGAAAAAATCGAATTTATCTAACGGTTGCGGTCGTTTTGATGACTGGAAAGAACTTTGAGCTGCCATTCGTCAATTTTATAATTGAACTATCCGTCACTATTTCAAATACAATATCAATATCTTGACCTGATTCAGGCAGAATTGAAGTTGTGGTATATTTTCTCTCCCAATATTCCTTTTCTATCAACGGTGTTAGAGTGTTATTTTTGAAAACAACAGCATAGTTTAGAAAGAAATAACCTACTATGTGATCAAAACCCAATACAGAGCTACCTAATTTGACAATATTTGTCGTTTTGGTATTTAATGTAACAGGTTGAGGCTCAAGGTAAACACTTGCGATAGCCGTATCGGTGCTTGAAATGATATAAGCCCGTGTATAACCGAATGAAAACTTCAATGAATCAAACTGAGTGGAAGGTGTTGTTTTAAAATAATAAGTCAGCGTAGCACTGTGCGCCTGTTTTTTACAGGCACTGATAAGGGCAAAAAGGCTGAGAACAGCCACTACTTTAATAAAAAGCGTTGAATTTTTCATATTAAAAGCGTTTAGAAGTTATTGAGAATTTTATTTTGTAACCATCGGACGACCATTGCGCGACCACTCGCTCCAAGAACCAACATACAACTTCGGTATTTCCATACCCGCATAAGCCATCGCCAAAAGCGTATGACAAGCCGTCACGCCTGAGCCACAATGCACGATGACTTGCCCTGGTTTTCTATTTTTTAAAGCCTTTTCATACTTTTCACGCAGTTCAGAAGGCGGTAAAAAGAACCCCTCCCTATCCAAGTTGCTACTAAAAGGAATATTGAGCGCATTGGGAATATGCCCAGCAATCAAGTCAATCGGTTCAAATTCTCCTTGATAACGCCCTGTTTCTCTTACATCAATGATAAGACATTGTGCATCAAGTGTCGCTTCATCTACTTCGCTTATATCTGCCATTGGCAACTGCCATTCGCTCATTGGATATGTTGCTGCATTTGCCCCTTGCTCTTTGCCCTTTGCCTCTTGATTACTGAGGGGGTATCCTGCTTTAATTGCAGCGTCCATACCACCATCCAAAACTTGTACGGCTTCATGTCCAATGGATTTAAGCATCCACCAAAAACGGGCGGCTGAATTTGCACCGTTTTTATCGTCGTAAACAACAACTGAACTATAGGGTGTAATGCCCAATTCTGCCAAAATGTGTGAAAATGAGGCGAAATTTGGCAACGGATGCCTGCCCCCGTCAGCCGCATTAGGTTTCACATCTGCCAATTGACTGTCCAAATCAGCGTGTTGTGCGCCTTCTAAATGGCTTGCTGCAAATCTTTCTTTCGCATCTTTACCCGCACGGGCATCTATGAGTACGAATGTTTTTGTTTCTTTCAAAACCAACAGTTCTTGCGGTTTGATGATGGGTGATGGATTGTTTGTCATTTATATTTTATTTTTAATTTAATATTTTTCAATATACAAGTTTTACGAAAGTTTAAAATACTCCTTCCGCTTAAAATTGCGGCTCTAAATAGGCTTGAAAATACATCTAACATCTTGAAACCACCGATTTCAATACGGCTTTTGCACCGAAAGGGGTCAAAAGCCGTATTGAAATCGGCGGTTTCAAAATGTTAGATGGTTTAAGTTCCAAAAACGTCAGAGAGTCAGTAAGCCATAATCACACAGCGCATTAAACGGTTTATTGTACCAAAACATCTCAAAATCGTCCAATCCAACCGCTTCGTAATCATTTTTTATTTCTTGAAACGTCAAGATGGTTGTATTGGTGGTAGATATTTTAGGTAAAATATCGAGTACCCAATCACTTTGCACTTTGTTCAGTTTCAAGGTAAATGTTTCTTTTTTATCAAAAAACGATAAGGTTGCCATGTCTGTCTGCTTCCCTTTTTTTGTTTTTGTAAAATACTGAACAGTTGGCATTTTGCCTAACCAAACGATTTTAGCAGTTGGTTTTACTGAAAAAGCAGTGTCATCTGCCAAAGCCAACTCAATATACTGAGGGGGTACTTTTGTGCGTGGCACTTTAAAATCAAACCAATCGGACAGCGGCATCTCGAAACCGATGCCGTACATATAGTTGAGCAACGATTTTTTCAGACCAAAACTAAACGCATCGTGGTCAGCGCCTTTTGGGTCAATATGCACGATGTCGTTATTTGCAAAACTACCGATTGTTTCCGTTTCTTTTTTAACGCCAAACTTTTCAGGATACATGCCCACAGGACTGTGCGCTGTCATCGCAAATTGATGCCAAAAGCCCGACTGTAAAGTGCCAATTTCAAACATTTGGCGCACCATTTCAAGGGAATCTATGGTTTCTTGAGCCGTTTGAGTTGGAAAACCATACATCAAATAGGCATGAACCATAATGCCCGCTTCCGTAAAATTGCGGGTCACTTGTGCGACTTGCGCCACTGTTACACCTTTTTGAATCAAGTCCAAAAGTCTATCAGAAGCGACTTCCAAACCGCCCGAAATAGCGATGCAGCCTGACGCTTTGAGCAAGCGGCATAAATCACGCGTAAAACTCTTTTCAAAACGAATATTTGTCCACCAACTCACCGTCAATTTGCGTCTGATGATTTCAAGAGCCAATGCGCGCATCAAGGCAGGAGGCGCGGCTTCGTCCACAAAATGAAAGCCGTTTTGACCTGTTTGAGTGATTAATGTTTCAATTCTATCGCATAACAAATTAGCGGCAACAGGTTCGTAGAGCTTGATATAATCCAAAGAAATGTCGCAAAACGTGCATTTTCCCCAATAACAGCCGTGCGCCATCGTCAATTTGTTCCATCGTCCGTCGCTCCACATGCGGTGCATCGGGTTCACAATTTCGATGACGGAAATGTATTTATCCAACAACAAATCGCTGTAATCGGGCGTGCCGACATCGGCTTGTTTATAGTCTTTTGTAAAACTGTTATTGATGTATTCGACATTTCCGTTGATGAGTGTCAACGTGCGTTTGAGCAATTCAACAGGGCGTTTACCGTCAATATGTTCCAATAAATTCTCAAAAGGTGCTTCACCATCGTCGAGTGTGATAAAATCAAAAAACTCAAAGACACGTACATCGGATAAAGACCGCAATTCCGTATTCGCAAAGCCGCCACCCATGACAACTTTTATATCTGGATGAAACTTTTTGAGCCATTGTCCACACCGCAACGCACTGTATAAATTGCCAGGGAAAGGCACTGAAATCGCTACAACTTTGGGATTGATTTCCAAAATACCCCCCCTCAGTATTTCAAGGAAAATGTTATCAATATACGTGTAATCAGCTTGTAAAGCATCGTAAAGTTCATCAAAACGATTGGCAGACCGCGCCAAACGCTCGGCATAACGGCTGAAACCGAAGTGCGTATCCACACATTCCATGATTAAATCGGACAAATCTTCAAGGAAAAGCGTGGCTAAATGTTTCGCTTTGTCTTGTGTTCCCATAGTGCCAAAAGCCCATTCGAGGTCATAAAGCTGTGCAAAACGAGATGCTTCTGGTAAAAAGTCTTCTTGACAAATGAGGTGAGAAAGTGTTGGGTTTTTGCCTTGTAAAAACAGAATAACGGCATCAATGGCATGAATATAATCGTCTTTCAAGGCGACAATGCGTTGTGCATTCTCAGAAAACGGTTGATTAGAAGCGGATATTTGAGCAAATAAATCAGTCAACCCTTGTTTTGAAAACAAAGCTAAAATGACTTCAATGCCTAAATCTGCTTGAAAAGAAGGTATGTTTTTAGTATTCAAAAAGCCCTTGATATACGCTGTGGCTGGGTAAGGCGTATTCAATTGCGTGAAAGGTGGTGTTATTAAAAAGACTTTATGGCTCAAAATTGTATTATTTTGGCATAAAAGTAGGGTTATTTTCGAGAAATAGGGCAAAACAAAGGCTTGATACTGAGGGGGTGTTTATTTTAGGTTCTTCGTGATTTATAATGGGTGTTTAAAAATCCCGAAGGGATTAAACATGAATAGCCCCGAATGCAATTCGGGGTCAAAAAGATAAGGTGGCATTAACCGCAAATCGGTTGAACTATCTGATTATCAATAATTTATTGACTATTATATTCAACCGCTTTGCGGTTTTCAAATTTACCGTTCAATGAACCCCGAATTGCATTCGGGGCTATTCAAATTCAACCGCTTCGCGGTTTCAGTTGACCCATTAACAGTCACTAAGAACCTTTTTTTTGCGCTTGTTACATTTACGTGATAAAAATACCCCAATTTTGCCCTTAATAAATTCAATATTGAATCTTACATCTAATGTTTAACATTTTTAAAATGCGTAAAATGAAAAAACTATCTATTAGCCTAACGGTTATTCTTACGAGTATTCTCACTTTTTCATGTAAAAAGGAGGTAACTAACGCACCGTCAACGACAATTACGGACGGTTTAACGACCATTTATCAAGCAACTTTTTCAAGTTCGGCGCATACGACGACGGGAACAGTAAAATTATCAAAAGATGCAGCGGGTAAAAAGTATCTTGTTTTTGATAATTTCAAAACGGATTCAGGCCCCGATTTGCGGGTTTATTTGTCAGAGGATTTAGGGGCTTCGAATTATACTGAAATCACGAATAAAGTTATCAACGGCACTTATCAACTGACTGTGGATAATGGTGTGGATACCGACAAAAAGCGCAAAGTGCTAATTTGGTGTAAGGCTTTTTCGGTGCTTTTTGGCAGTGCTGATTTGAAATAAGGGTATAATTTACTTTGAATGAATGGCAGCATACAATTGCACCTTCGCTACTGAGGGGTTCTGCGGATTGCCATTGAGCATCAAAAGATAACATGCCAAAGCCGATATTTGCCAATCGGTTACAAGGTGTTCACCATTGTAGCGATAGATTTTTTTAAAATTATCATTGATAGGAATATCCAAAGCCGAACAGACCTTAAACGTCCGAAAAAGGGTATCGGTGAATTCATTTGCCGTTATATCATCACCCATACGCGCCATGATGTCACTGGCATAATACGCCAATTTTTGACGATGGTGCGTCTGTCTGATTTGTTGCGTCGCTAAGACTTCATCGAGATAATCATATATTTTCAACATGTTTCTTCATTTTAAACTGTTTGCGGTTGTCTTATTTCTGCCAATTCTTTGAAAAGTTCTTTTTCTTTTTCAGTCAACTTTTTAGGCATTGTGATATTGATTTTAGCGTATAAATCGCCAAATTGCTTAGGGTTTTCGTATTTTGGCATACCCAAACCCCTCAGTCTCAACGTACTGCCATTGTCTGTTTCTTCTTTAATGGTGATGCTTTTGGTGCCGTGAAAGGTTTTCAGATTCACTTTGCCGCCCAACAATGCGGTATAAAAATCAACATTCAAGGTCTCATATAAATCATCACCGTTGCGCTCCACAAAGGGGTCACGAACCAAGCGAATGGTGACAAATAAATCACCGTCCTTGCCGCCATTGACACCCCGCCCTCCTTTTCCAGGAACCCGAATTTTTTGACCGTCTGCAATGCCTCGTTTGAGCGTAATCGCTATTTGCCGATTTTCAACCTCCAAAATACGTTTGACACCGTGGAAAGAATCGGCTAATAATATCTGCATTTCAGCTTCGTAGCTGACACCGTGTGCTGTATGATTTGTTGAATACCGTTGCTGACCACCACCTCCCATGCCGCCGAAGCTGCCGCCAAAGAATTTTTCGAAAACATCCTTGAAATGTGCATCATCGGCAAAGTCATCAGCTGTAAAATTATATTGTTGTCCAGCTCTGTTGCTTTGTTGCTGTTGTTGTTGCCGATTCCCACCACTTTTTTCGAGATATTCCCAGTTTTCGCCAAATTCATCGTAGCGTTTGCGCTTATCGGGGTTCGATAAGACTTCGTTGGCTTCATTTATTTCTTTGAATTTGTCTTCCGCAATTTTATTTTCGGGGTTTTGGTCGGGATGATACTTCATCGCCAGTTTGCGATAAGCTTTTTTGATGACATCGGCAGAAGCGGCTTTGTCCACACCGAGCATTTTATAATAATCTTTGTAAGCCATAGGAGCGTTTTCTTTTTTGCAAAATTGGCTTTTTACTGAGGGGGGGGCAATGATTAAGATTCTTTAAGGGCATGATAAATGTCACTTTATACCTTAATATCGCTAATTTTTTTTTGCGGTTTTGATTTAATATTAAGATTTTAAAATCTTCATCAAATCTGAATAAATAGTATTACTTTGGCATGTCTAAAAGAGACAATTATACTCGTTAGAAAATGGTTTACCTAAAATGAGCTTTCTAAATGTTTGTAAAACAACGTTTTATATTTTTCATTTTACTCTTTTCATTTTTCATTCAGTATAAAACACGTTTTATATTATCCTAAAATCTATTAAATGATAACTCAAACTGTTGCCCAATGGCATAATCTCGTAACCCATAGAGATACAGCCGCACTTGATGCTTTTTTGGCGGACAACGCCGTTTTTCATTCACCCATTCTACATGCACCGCAGGTTGGTAAAGAGGTTACAACTCTGTATTTGTCCGCGGCATTAACCGTCTTTTATAATGACACATTTAAATACGTGCGTGAAGTCGTCAGTGGACAGGATGCCGTATTAGAGTTTCAAGTCGTCATTGACGGCATTGTTGTCAATGGTGTGGACATGATGACTTGCAATAGTGCCGGACAAGTTGTAGACTTCAAGGTGATGTTGCGTCCGCTCAAAGCCGTTCATTTGATACAACAAAAGATGATGGCAATGCTTCAGTCTATGGGCTTTTAAAGAAATGATGAATGATAAGTGATGAATGATGAATTTACAAAATTTTGACTTTTTACTTAGTGAAATCAACCGTCAGAAGCTTAATTTGACGGTTCATTCATCATATTATCCATAAATATTTAATTTTGTCAAATCGCCCATTTGAAAAAAGTAATTTTTATTATTCTGCAAAACACAATACATTCCTTTTTTTATTTTTTAAATAATGAATTAATGGTGCATTTATTTTGATTTATCGAAATAAATCCCGATATTCACAAAATACAGAAAAGCAAGTTATTTTTGCTTTCAAACTAAGTACAATATATGACGAATAATAAGAACCAACTTTTTGACTCCTACCAGCCACGACCCACTTTTTGGGACGAAATGGCAACGAATACTGAGGGGGTATTCAGACAACATTATGATGCTGCCGTAAAAGTTCTAAGCCAGCTCCCAATGTCGGCATTGACCCGCAAGGAAGAATTGGCGCGAGAACTGTTTATGAATCAAGGTATTACGTTTACCGTTTATTTTGAAAATGAAGGCATCGAACGTATCTTTCCTTTTGACATCATTCCACGTATTATAGAAGCCAGTGACTGGAAACATATAGAGACGGGCGTTAAACAACGACTTAAAGCCTTGAATATGTTCCTGCACGATATATATCACGAACAAAATATCATCAAAGAGGGCATCGTTCCCGCCGATTTGATTGTCAGTTGTCCGCATTATCTGCGGGAGGTTGACCAAATTGATGTGCCACACAATATATATGTACATATCGCGGGCGTTGACTTGATTCGGGATTCCGACGGCACGTATTATGTTTTAGAAGACAATTTGCGGACTCCGTCTGGGGTCAGCTATATGTTAGAAAATCGTGAAGTGACAAAACGGCTTTTCCCTGATTTGTTTCATGATAACCATGTCAGACGCGTGTCTGATTATCCTATTTTATTGCATAAAAACTTAAAGTCACTGGCTCCTGGCGCTCATAGTAATCCTAATATTGTGCTCTTGACACCCGGTATTTTCAATTCCGCTTATTATGAGCATACTTTTTTAGCGCGTTCTATGGGTATTGAACTTGTCGAAGGACGTGATTTAGTTGTTAAAGACCATAAGGTTTTTATGAAAACAACACGCGGACTGCGACAAGTAGATGTTATATACAGACGTGTGGACGATGAGTATCTCGACCCGCTCGTGTTCAAAAGTGACAGCTTGTTGGGTGTTCCTGGCTTGATGTCAGCATATCGTAAAGGGACTGTTGCCATTGTCAATGCCGTAGGAAACGGCGTAGCTGATGATAAAGCAATCTGTGTTTACGTGCCAGATATGATAAAATATTATTTGAACGAAGAACCGATTTTGAAAAACGTACCAACTTACAGAATGCAAGTCGCCGACCAACTCGACCATGTTTTCAAAAATATGCACAATATGGTTGTTAAAAAGACCAATGAATCGGGCGGTTACGGTATGGTGATGGGCGACAAAGCCACTGAACAAGAATTGGAGGATACTAAAAAAGCCATTTTAGAAGACCCACGCTCGTTTATTGCACAACCGATTATAAAACTATCAACAGTGCCTTGTCTGTTTGGCGATAAGTTACAGCCACGACATGTTGACCTGCGTCCGTATGCTTTGTGTGGACCCAATGGCATTGAAGTTGTGCCAGGTGGTTTGACTCGTGTCGCTATGCGCGAAGGGTCTTTGATTGTCAATTCGTCGCAAGGCGGTGGCTCGAAAGACACATGGGTATTAGAAGAATAGAAATTAATGATGAAGTATGAATGATAAATGATGAATGACGGAAGTCGTTTTTTTCATCATTCATACTTCATCATTCATCATTATACTGAGGGGTCATTTTTCCAATAAAAAAAATAAAACTATTATATGTTAAGTCGGATTGCAGATTCATTATTTTGGATGACGCGCTATGTTGAGCGCACTGACGGCATCTTGCGGATGCTGAAAATCAATTTTATTACCTCACTTGACCAATCAGGCGGAGAAGCGTTTAGCTGGAAGCCTGTCTTGAAGGTCTTTGCCAATATGCCAGAGGAACAAATGGCAGAATTCAGCAATAATGCTGACGATGTATTGTTGTATATGATAACGGATAAAGACAATCATAATTCAATACGCAATATCATCGCTCGCGCTCGTGAGAATGCACGGGGTATGCAAGACCATATTACGAAAGAAACTTGGGAGTGTATGAACGAGTTTTATCACTATGTCAACAGTCCAGAGATAGAAAAAGCGATTGAAAATGATGAGCAAGTGGCTTTGTTGAGTTCATTAATCAACCGTTGTCTGCTTTTTTATGGCGTTATAGAAGTAACTATGCCCCGTGGACAAGGTTGGAATTTTATGAATTTGGGTAAATTTATCGAAAGAGCTATCCAAACAGTGGACATTTTGGACGTGAAATTTAACGACAAACGTTATGACATGAACGATACGGAGGAGATACCTTATTACCGCAATTTGTTATTGACATTAAGTGGTTATGAACTGTATTTAAAGTCTTATCGGACGGGTTTAAATGGTCAAAACGTTGTAAACATGGCGCTGTTGAATACCGCTTTTCCACGTTCTGTTCTCTATTGCTTGATTCGACTTGACCGCACGATACGCGGCATGGCAGGTGAAAATATAGAAGCTACACCTAAGTTGCAAAAACTGGTTGGTCGTTTACGCTCAACAGTAGAATATTCTGACCTCGAAAGTATTTCAGAGAAAGGCTTACATGATTTTTTATCAGATGTTAGAAAAGACCTTTATGGTTTTGGTAGCGGATTAAGCCGTGGCTATTTTGCTTATAACTAATTTTTACACAAAACGAAGAACGCAAACTTAATTACTTCGGATAAATAGACATCATGCCTTTATTCAAAATTCAGCACATTACCAAATACACTTATGACCGCCCTGTTCGAGATAGTGCGAACCAAATTAAAATATTTCCTTATGCACATCCACAACAGGAATTAAAAAGCCAGAAATTAGTCATCACAGGCGACCCCTCAGTAAATATGTTCCCCGACTACTGGGGCAACACTGTTGGGTGGTTTGTCGTCGCCGAAGCACACCGAGAGTTAATCGTTGACAGTCAACTGATTGTGGATGTTAAATCTTTAGCAAATATGAACCCCGTAGCGACTTCTAAGTTTTCGGACTGGGATTTACTGAGGGGGGTAACTTCAAGCGACTTAAGGATGCTTGACTTGGCTAAACCTGAATCTATCAAGGCAAAAGAGGAATTGGCGGCTATGGTCAATGACCTGCGACACAGTCGCGACACGCCTGCCATGTTCATTCAACGTTGTTCAGAATATATTTTCGATAAATTCGCTTACAAAAAAGGCATCACTACCATCGAGACAACGGTGGACGAAATCCTCGAACACAAGTCGGGTGTTTGTCAGGACTTTGCGCATGTTTTGCTTGAAATGTTGCGTTCTACTTCGATTCCTTCGCGTTATGTGAGTGGTTATATTTGCCCAAACAATGACGGTGTTCGGGGAGCAGGAGCGACACACGCTTGGGTTGAGGTTTATTTGCCAACAACAGGTTGGGTCGGCATTGACCCCACAAATAATACTTGGGTGAGTGACCAACACGTTGTCTTAGCCGTTGGGCGACATTTTAATGATTGTAGTCCTGTAAAAGGCACTTTCAAAGGTCCCGCCAATCAATCATTGAGTGTTTATGTCTCTGTTGGTTATGAAAATGGTCAAGTTATCGAAGACAATCATGCCGTACAATTGACTTTAGAACAGCCTTTAGTGCCTTTGATTGATTATGATGCGGCAGCGCAACAACAGCAATAAGCAAAGGGCAAGAGGCAAAGGGCAAAGGGCAAAAAGCAAAGGGCAAAGGGCAAAAGGCAAAAGGCAAGGGGCAAGGGGCAAGGAGCGATGTATG
>JANLQI010000290.1:0-9584 GCA_031367705.1 Saprospiraceae bacterium
ACTGCGGCGTTTTGATTCACTGTTGCCGTTGTCGTTGCGGTACAACTGTTCCCATCCGTTGCTGTAAAAGTATAAGTACGAGCCGTTAAAGTGCTGAATGTACCGCCGCTTTGCGTCACGCCATTGCTTGGATTCACTGAATATGAAAAGGAATTTGTGCCACCCGTAGCAGATACAATGACTTTTCCATCGTTTCCACCGTTACATTTTACGTCTGTTACTGAGGGGCTGCCAAAGACGATGGCTTCGGGTTGGGTGATGGTTGCAGAAGCAGATGCAGTTGGTACTGTGAAGCAAGTACCGTCTGGTGTCATCTCCACTTTAACAACTGAACCATTGGTGAGCGAACCGTTGGTATAGGTATCTGTCGTTTCGCCCATTACTTCATTATCGTCTAAAAACCATTTATATGTAGGTTTTGTACCGCCATTTGTAGGCGTTGCCTTAAATGTGACAGATTGACCTATACAAATCGTGGTACCAGGATCGGCACTCAGCACCACTGAGGGGTTTAAAGCGACACTCATATTGAAGGTAAACTGAATGATATCACCCGAACATTCCGTCATATCAATAATATCGTTATTATTAACATCATTCCAGATTTGGTAACTGGCAATTAAAGTACCCGGCATGCTTGGATCTGATAAATTTAATGTAACGGCTAAACTTGTGTTGTAAGCTGTCAAAGCAGAAACACAATTATTACATATAGGTACTGTCGTATTCGTGGAAGACACCACTTTCTGAAATACTTTCAAATTGGTCGTTGGGGCAGCATTCAGTTCTAACCAGTTACTACTGACATATAAATTATTCGTAGCCCCATTTCCACATAGGTTGACGGTACCGAAGTCAGTTACTCCATCATTGTTATTGGAGACAGTCACACCATTGACACTTGCCTGCAAACGAGGTAACGGGTTGACTGTCACGGCTAAAGTACTCTCACCGCTTGTTCCATTATCATTACTTGCTGTTACTGTGATATTTCCGTTTTGTCCTGCTGAACCCGTCGTGACAGTGATTGAATGTGTCTCATCCCCGTTTGTAATCGTCCAGCCTGTTGGAACTGTCCAATTATAAGTTAGAACACTTAAATCTTGAACAACGCTGTATGTTTGCATGGTTGTATTTGGGCATTGTGTTGACAATCCAGTAATAGAACTGGGTATAGCGGGGGCACCACCTAAGCCAATATTGCCCGTAGTCGCTGTCAGTGTCGTACCAAAATCATCTTCCGTTCCAAATAAACCAACAATAACAATAGTATAAGCGGTGTTCGCGGTTGCTGTAAAAGTCAAATTCGAACCCACTGGGTCATTTAGGATTTGAATAAAATTGGTGCAACCCGACATGGGGTCGAATGTACCATTATACAAAAAAACACCCGTATCATCTGTGCCTCCACCATCAATGACATTCGAGATATTTATGGTAACCGTGGTATTGGCATCGGTGGTAACCGTATAGGTTCGATACGGTTCAACTGTTGCATTGATGCTACAACTACCCGATGTAGAACCCAATAGCGGAAACAGAGCCTTTGGAGCTCCCACCGTAGTACCTGTAATGTCTAAGGTGTTGGACACTGGAGGAAGTGCGAGAAGTTGAGCAGGAAGGAGGACTACCAGTAGTAGTTTTATCCAATTAATTATATTCATGATTATTTTGACTATTTCGTTTGATAAATTGTACACTCTATGATGAACAAAGAGAGCTGTGTTTGATAACCTTCCTTAGTTTCGACTTGGAAATACACCTTGTAAAGCAATAATATAGTTTATTGCCAAAAAAGGAGGCATATTAGGCATGGCTTGACCAGAGTTGTTATTGGCAAAAAAAGTATTGGATGTGCCATTCGCTCCGCCATCTGTTATACCCGAACCTTGCGTACCTGCCGTTCTGATTTCTACTTTACCGGTTGATAAACTTAGTCCTGGTAAGTTGGCAGCGCTTAATGTTGTTGTTTCAGCACCACCTTTTTCTCCTAATCGAGTATTAGTATCGACACCAATCGCCATACGCCCACGCAGGTCAGGTAAAGCAAATGATGTGCGACCATCGCCGCCAAAAGTTGTACCGAGCAAACTGAATAATGCCTGATTTTGATTAATAGGTAAAATCTGCCCTTCACACAAAGCCCATCCGCGAGGTGCGAAATTGCCCGCAAAAATGATTATCTCTCCTAAGAATGGATTACTATCTACAAGAGGTGTATTAAGTATTTGAGTCGCTTTGCTCCTGCCGAGTAAAGGTGTTGCGGTCAAACCTGCCAATAAAGCAAGGCTGCGTTGCAGAAAAGAGCGACGATTTGGTAAGTATTGATTCATTTTATGTCAATATTTATTAATTTTTAAAAAAAGGAATTGATTGCCAATAAAGGATAGAATGATTTATAAATACTTGACTATCAAGCACATGCAATTATTTTATTTCCTCAATTCCTGCATGATAAACATTTAGAAACCCTTAGATTCTCTTTATTTAGGAACGTGGTGGGTATATACCTTGCAAAGCAATAACATAATTCAAACCCAAAAAAGGAGGCATGTTATTAACAGCCGTCGGTGTTTGTGGTGCCGTTAGTGTACCCGCACCGGCTTCCGCACCTTTGGCAAGTCCGACGCCTTGCGTACCGCCTGTACCACGTACCATGACTTCATTAACACTGACGGTTGCGGGTAGTTGATTTGTTGTCAGTGTTACAGTAGAGATACCGCCTGTTTCACCGATACTTATATCGGACAACCCCGGGCCTCTGCCAGCTCCCATCACAGCTCGGCTATTTAAATTAGGTAAAGCAAAAGTCGTGCGACCGTCACCCCCGTACATTGTACCAAGTAAGGAGAATAAAGCCGTATTTTGAGCAATGGGCAAAAGCTGCCCTTGGCAAAATGCCCAGCCTCGTGGCGCAAAGTTGTAGGGTACAACCATGACTTCACCTAACATTGGATCTGCACTCAGCGAACGAAAAGAAATAGGTGGCTGTGCGATTGGCATTTCCACGGTTTCTGGTTTCGATTTTTTAGAAAAACGTTGAAAAAAAAGACGACGAGTTATATTCATTTGAAAAGAATTTTAATGTGTTATTAGTTGCCCCATACTGAGGGGGTATGCTTTAATATTTAGTTGCGACTTGGATAGATTCCATATAGCGCAATACAGTAGTTCATACCCAAAAATGGCGGTGTATTCGTATGCGATTGCCCTCCGCCAACTGTAAAATTCTTTGTTCCATCTATTCTGCCTTCGACAATACCCGTTGAGGCTGTGCCAACGGCTCTGTTTTTAACCATGGGAACGGTTTGAGCATTTGTAGGCATTTGAGTATTGGTGATGGTTATATTTTCACTACCACCTTTTTCGCCCAGCCTGCGCGTAGTCAAACCCGGTCCCGTGTTAGACCCTATTGGAATACGACTCCTAAGATCGGGTAAGCCAAAGGTTGTGCGACCATCGCCGCCATAGATTGTACCTACAAGCGAAAACAAAGCATCATATTCAGAAACCGCTAAAAGTTGCCCTTGGCAAAATGCCCAGCCTTGTGGTGCAAAATTGCCCGCAAAAAGCATCACTTCCGCAATATATGGGTCAGTGCCGAGCGCATCTGTTTCCACGAGTTGACCCGTTTGGTCATAACATTTACCAGAGTAAAAGGTCTTACCCGTGTGTGGACATGTATAGGCAGATTGTTTTTCTGGACTAAGAACAGAATTTAAATGCTTGGTAAAAAAAGATAGAATATTCATTCCGATATATATTTTAATAATTAAAACATTGAGTAATCGTATTGATTTGATTGTGTCAACTTACTTGAAAACATAGCATAATACACTTTGCATCAAGTAAATAAGTGTGAGTTAATTATCGCTCGGGAGGATCGCGAAAGACATGATGTAATTTGTCCTAAAACACAGCGTTGAAATATAATAGTAAAAGAAAATTTTTACCTTCGAATTTGGAAATGAGTTGTGTTTAATTTGTTATAAAATCTCTCTTCAAAGTATGTTAAGCATGTGTTTAAAATTATTGACTCAATTAATATGATCCATTTAATACATCAACAGAATGATTAGAAATGAAAGAATAATAAAAATCATTCCGTTTTTAGTTGTTTTCTCAAAAGGACGTTTATTAAGGCTTGGATACTGAGGGGGGACTTGGAAATCCTAAGAACAACAATGCTGATTTTATATAAATAAAAATGAATTTATAAAACTCAATTTATTTTAAAACATTCATTGATTTATTATTTCATGTAAAGACCCATTGCCTCTAAATTTCGTTTTAAAGAATATAAAGAAACAACAAGTTATTGTAAAAATCAAGGAGAAGTCTAAAGGTAAGTTCTTTTTCTGCTTCAAATATTCACTTTTTAGATAAATAAACTGCATTCAAGTTGTTGAATTTAGTTTATTTAAATACTTTATTATTCGTTTTGTTATGCAATTTTTCATTTTTAGCCACCCCTCAGTAAATGAAAGCTATTCCGCAAAATCTATTTTGAGTGATTTTTGCTGCCGCGGCATTCACTTTTTGAGTACATTTTATGCCTCAATCCAACCCCTTATTTTCTCATAAACATCCTTCCGTGCAGACAATTCGTGGTGGTAAGTTTTAGCAAATTCATAATGATTTTCCGTAGGAAAATTGAACTCTCCTAATTTCTTTGAACGCGCCGTTGCACTGCTGTTACGCACCAAAATATCGCCAAAAAGTTGACTGACCCAATGTTTCTCCTTTTCCGTCATTCTACCTGAAATAACAAAATAAGATACGCCCGACAGCATGGGCGGTGGCGTTTTATTGTTGCGCAAAAGTCTATCCGCATCTTGGTCTTTCCAATCTGCTTCTGTGAGGTAGCCAAAACGCAGGTCTTTAATGCCCGCACTCCTTAGATTGAGCACTTTGCCGACAAGCCGTGTATGCCAATTGGGTACTTTTTCAAGGATATTCGTTGTGAGATTGGCAAATTTTTCAAGGAAAGAGCCTAAATGTGGGGTCGCTAATAAAAAAATATGTTTCAATCGAGTTGTCCATGTCAAGCCCAATTCTTGGGCATAATGACAAGCACTGTGCGTAATCAAACCGCCCATGCTGTGGGCAATAATGCAGATTTCTTCTATGTCAATGGGGTAGTTTTGGCATAATTGCTCTAAAATATTTGCCAACGCCTGTCCATTATCTGAAATATGCAGCCCTGTGTTATAGCGCAAATAAAAAGGTGTGTACCCGAGGTCATCTTTTAATAATGACCCATAATCGCTTTTATCAGGAAATGCCCAAGTGGTTTCGTTGTCCGTCAGTCCATGAATCAGAATACAGATTTTAGGTGTAGGTATTGTGTTCTGTAAAGAAAGCCTTTCCAATAAGTTGTTTTTATCTAAAATAATGGGCGCATTTTGGTCATAAAAATTCATTTTTATGCCAAAAGCTGTGTTTTGGAGTTTATCGCCCACAACGCCATTGAGGACACTCACGCCTTGCGCTGCCACCTTTTTTAGTTTTTGTATAGATATAGCCATGATGAAAATGTCAGATTTCAAGCTTGATTTAAGAAATAACGAAACAGCGTGCAAGATAGCCAATATCTTTTAAACGCAATTTTTGAGAATTTAAACCCGTTTTTCCCGCCACTCGTCGAATGTCGTTCGTCAAACTGCAACCTCTTCTCACAAAAAGGCATCTTATAGTTATAGAATTTGATTCAAGAATTAAGGTTAAGAAATACACCTTAATGAAAGATAAAATTTTACGCTTTGCACATTTAGTAAAATATTAAATCAAAAATCCGATTGTTTAATTAATTTAAATTTTTAAAATCATGAAAAAGCAATTCATTTTCGTTTTAGCACTGGCTGCTACATTCTTAACAAACACACTATCCGCTAACAACATCGAAAGCCCTTTCGATTTAAGTGGAAACGTCAAAATTTCTGCTGTCAACAAATCTATCATCGTTAATCTGGGTACAATAGACCGGGAAATCGTTTCTATTGTCATCAGAGATAACACAGGCAGTATGTTGGTCAATGAAACGGTGACAAAAACACCTAATTTTATCAAAAAGTACAATATGTCCCGCTTAGGAAATGGTGAATACACGATGACTGTTACAAAAACGACACTGAGAACAACTCAGCCGTTTAAAATCACCGATGACGGTATCGTTATGACCGAAATGGAAAAGAAAGAAAAATTCATTCCCGTTGTCCTTTTAAACAATAATAAACTGGATATCAATGTACTGTTAAACGATTATAGCAATATCACTGTCAATATCTTTGATAATCAAGGTATTAGAGTGAAACAAGAGAAGCTTGAAAATACGCTGAAATTGCACAGACGTTACAATATTTCTCAGTTACCCGATGGTGCGTATGTTGTTGAAGTAACGGCAGGAGATGAAACGTTTTATCATACTGTTGTGAAATAAATAGATTTTAGATGAATTTAGATAAAGCCTGATGCTATGAGCATTGGGCTTTTTTGTTCTAAATGGTTTAACTTGTGTCTTTTTTACTGAGGGGGTATAAACTCCATTTTGACATAAAATCAAGCAAAATATGGAAAAATCAAAACCCAAAACCGACACCGACGATGTAACGGAATACATCCAAAAACTGGAACCAGAATTGGCTCATATTGTTGAAGCCATCAGGCAGATTATTTTAAGCACCGACAACGAAATTGGTGAGCGCATCAAGTGGAACAATCCGAGTTTTTACTACACAGGCGACATAAAACTCTTTAATCCGAAGGAATATAAAAGGGAAATTGCTGTTTTTAACCTATTTAAAGGCAGAATCATGTTGGTTTTTCCAAGTGGTGCAAAGGTCAATGATACTTCTGGATTGTTGGAAGGAGATTACAAAGACGGGAGAAGATTGGTGATTTTCAAGGACTGGACAGATGTAAAATCAAAAGAAAAGGCATTGCAAAAAGTGATTAAGACTTGGTTGACTTTGGTCGAGAAATAATCTACTTCCTTATCCCTGAACAATTCTAACCACTTCCTTCACAACTTTAACATCAGTCTCAAAATAATCATTCTCCCGCCCACCATTGAGGTTAAATGAAATGCTGTTTTCAAAAATCGGCATCGGACTTTGAACGGTAAACTTCGCAGATGTATGAAAATCAGTGGCTTTTGTGTAAGAAATCAAGTCTTTTAAATTGTCGGGATTGACACCATTCCCTGGCATGATGGTAATACGTCCGTTTGATTGTTCAACGAGACCCCTCAGTATATCACGTCCTACGACGACATTTTGGGCTTGTCCAGAGGTCAAAACACGGTCAAAACCAAGAGAAATGAGTTGTTCCAATGCCTCTGTTGCATTTGGCGTTTGGTCAAAAGCCCTATGACAAACCACTTGCATAGGGCGAGCGATGTCAAGTAATTCTTTCATTTTCGGCACATCAATCGTTCCGTTTTTAGTCAAAATGCCGACCACAACACCGTCCATATCGTTCTGTTTGCACCAAGCGATATCGCGTTTGATACAGTCAAATTCCACATCTGAATAGATAAAATCACCTGAACGAGGGCGTATAAGGACGCAAACAGGTATGGTCAAAAGCCTCTTTGCTTCGAGCATGGTAGCTGGGCTGGGTGTCAAGCCGCCCACTTCAAGGGCAGTGCAGAGTTCGATGCGGTTTGCGCCACCTGCTTCTGCAGCAAGGGCAGATGTGATGGACTGGGCGCAGACTTCTATGTTGATTTTGTTTGTCATGTTTTTTTTTGACCACTGATTAGGCTGATGCGAGTGATTTACGCTGATTTTTTTCATGAAAGGATGAAAAAAAATCAGAGGAAATCAGTCGCATCAGCCCAATCAGTGGTCTATTAAGTTTTATTAGTTAAAGTTTTTCCGCTTTTTCAAGGGAATAGATAAGCCGATTAACGTCTTTATCATTCAGTCGGAGAATACCTTTAAGATAAATCGGTTCTGTGGTGTATTGAATCGGTTGTTTTGTGGCAACTTCCATGACTGTTTCAGGGCCTGCGCCGCCACAAAAAAAGCACATATTGTAGGGAAAAGCAGAGAAAACGAACTCTTTTTGGCTTTTATAACCATCCGTCGGAATGATATAACCTTTAACAGTTACTTCTTTTCCCGCTAAGGATTTTACTTCATTGCCAAAAACTGGAATGTCTATTTTAAGACCTAAAACCTCGTCATACTGTTTTTTGTACGTGATTTTGGACAGTGTTTTCCAAGTATTGTCGCGCAATGTGGAAGGTTGTGCGACTGCCATAGTTGTTATCATTAAAAAGAAAAAAACAATAATGTTTTTCATGTAAATATTGATTTGATAAAGAATTAAGGAAATGATGAATGATAAACGATGAATGATGAATTTACTGTCAAAGTGAGGTGGTGATTTGAAATCACCGCCTCACTTTGCCGCAAAAAAACATTATTCTTCTTTATACCAACTCGAATACATCACATAATTGTCTGCAATGCGTTCAATCATGTTTTTAAACTGCTCTATACTGAGGGGTTTCACTTTCTTTGCAGGAACGCCTGCGTATATAAAACCAGACTCTAAATGGGCATTTTCAAGGACAACTGCACCCGCTGCAATGAGTACATTCGATTCCACAACGGCATTGTCCATGACAATAGCACCCATGCCTATCAAAACGTTGTCGTGAATCGTGCAACCATGCACAAGAGCGCGATGCCCGATTGAGACATTATTACCAATATTGGTTGGATGTTTTTGATAGGTACAATGAATGACCGCACCATCTTGAACATTTACTTTATTGCCCATTTTGATATAATGTACATCGCCGCGCACAACAGCGGTGAACCAAACTGAACAATCGTTGCCCATTTCGACATCGCCAACAATGGTTGCGTTTTCTGCCAAATAACAATTATCGCCAAAACGGGGCGATACGCCTTTTACGGGTAAAATCAGTGCCATAACTCAAACGTCCTTTTGACGTGTTTTTTTTAATTTTGATAGTGTGGTTAGGAAAAGTTTAACAAAGTTAGCGATAAAAAAGCCTTGCAAACGTCCGATGCAAGGCTTTTTTTATTCTAACCAAATAGTATTACCCATAAATCTCTTGAATCATCCCTGCGTATTTATCTAAAATCACCCGCCGTTTCAACTTCATGGTCGGAGTCAACTCGCCTGGCGAACCATCGGATTTGACAGGTTCCCAGTTATCAGATACAAGGCGGAAAGCTTTAATTTGCTCAACATGTGCAAATGATGGGTTGTAATGATTGATCAACTCATTGTATTTCTTTACAACCAATTGATTATCAATAACTTCTTGTAGATTTGTCCAGGTGACACTATGCTCTTTACACCAATCTTTCAAGGCTTCAGGTGCGGGAACAATCAATGCAGAAACAAATTTTTGGTTGTCGCCAACCACCATAATTTGTTCGACGAGGAAGTTTTCACGCAATTTATTTTCAATCGGTGCAGGTGCAACATATTTACCACCAGTCGTTTTGAATAATTCCTTTTTGCGGTCAGTGATTTTTAGCATTTTAACACCATCCACATCGTCGAGTCTGCCGATATCACCTGTGTACATCCACCTTTTT
>JANLQI010000137.1:0-15682 GCA_031367705.1 Saprospiraceae bacterium
TCGGCTGCGGCATTACCACATTTGTCAACCAAATGCCATGTCCGCGTGATGGTATAAGTGCCTTCGCAAGTGCCTGCGTTTGTCACATCGGTATAAGTGGCTTCGATGCCTGTTGAGCAATTATCCGCTTCATTGGCTACATCGCCTGTATTGGCGATGGTTGTATTCGCTCCACAGCTTGCATCTTTGTATAAAGTGATATCTGCAGGGCGAGAGAACGTAGGTGCCGTATTGTCCAAAACTGTAATGGTCTGTACTTGGTCGGCTGCTGCATTGCCACATTTGTCAACCAAATGCCATGTCCGCGTGATGGTATAAGTACCTTCACAATTTTGTACCACTGCATCACTGTATGTTGCATTTAGACCTATTGAACAGTTGTCGGCTTCATTTGTCACGTCACCAGCTGAGCCCGTCGGTGTATCATTTACGTTGCAATTTGCATCTTTATACAAAATAATATCCGCAGGACGTGTAAACGTCGGTACTGTATTATCAATAACTGTAATAATTTGCGTGGCAATTTGTGTATTATTATGAGCATCTGTTGCTTGCCATGTTCTTGTTAATGTATAGCTATTCGGGCAATTACCATCAGCTCTGACTTCTATAAATGTCACAGCCGATACACCTGGGCAGTTATCTGTTGCCGTTACGTTGGCTTGAGAAGGTACTGCGTCGCATTGAACGATAGTATTTCCGGGAACGCCTACAAGTATAGGTTTTTGAGTATCATTGACAGTTATTGTGAAGCTACACGTAGAAGAGTTACCCGCTTCATCCGTTGCTTTAAAAATATTAGTCGTTGTCCCAACAGGAAACGCAGAACCACTTGATATACCACTCGTTTTTGTTATAGTTACACGACCTTTTCCAAATCGAGTGCCATCAACCCATTTCCAACCACCATAGTTTTGAAAAACATTGCCTGGCTCCGCATAATCGGGGTCAGTGGCATCTTGATAACCTCCTACCCATGCACTACTGCCATTTGGAGCAGAGGTAACAATGAATTGATTTTCCTCCAGCGTGTTGATAGAAGCTAAATCCCCCCCAATGGATTGTGCAGAACTTCTGGCAGCAGACCATGTTTGAGTTGCGATTTTATAATAATATGTATGCCCGCCATAGCTTCCAAGAAGAGAATAACCTATTTGAGCTGCGGATGTAATGCTGTTCACTTCGACAATCGAAGCGTTTAAACCATTCATATTCAAGTCATTCCATTTACCTAAACTACCCGACCCATTATTGAAAAGGTATAGTTGCAAATGATTTTCAACACCCGCTTGATTGGGCTCACCACCATAAAAATTCGTATATGAGACACTCGTGCAATTATCCGTTGCCGTTGTTTGTGGAAAAGTTACAACTGCGCTACAATTACCCGCATCGTTTGTCTTTGTAACCGAGCTTGGACAAGAGATTGTCGGAGCTGTTACATCTTTTTTCTCTACGGTAATCGTGCAACTTGAACTGTTATTCGATTGGTCTTTAACCGTAAAAGTCACAATGGCAGAGCCTTTATTACTGAGGGGTGTATTAGCTGCTGGACTTTGAGTGACGATTAAAGAAGCTGCTGACGTACAATTATCCGATACAGTCAATAAACCTGTGTAATTTGGTAAAGTACCGTTACAACTCGCATTCAAATTGATGGATTGATTGGCTGGGCAAGTGATACCAGGTTTTTGATTATCCGTTACTGTTATATTAAATGAGCACCATGTTATATTGCCCGAAGCATCTGTCGCAGTAAATACATTCTTAGTTGTGCCAACTGGGAAGGTTGAACCACTCGGCAAACCACTTGTGAAAGTGACTGTTACACTACTACAATTGTCTGTTGCCGTCGGTGTGCTAAATGTTGCAACTGCACCACATACGCCTAAATCAGAGTTGATACTGAGGGCGGTCGGACAGTAAATGATGGGTCCTTGAATGTCCGTCACCGTTACTGTAAACGAGCATTTTGCTGTATTACCCGATGCATCTGTGGCCGTAAAGACATTCGTAGTTGTGCCAACTGGGAAGGTTGAACCACTCGCCAAACCGCTTGTGAAAGCGACTGTTGCACTACAATTGTCTGTTGCAGTCGGTGTGCTAAATGTTGCAACTGCACCACATACGCCTAAATCAGTGTTGATACTGAGGGCAGTCGGACAGTTAATGACTGGTACTTCATTGTCTGTAACCGTTACCGTAAATGAGCAAGCCGAAGTATTTCCAGCTGCATCCGTTGCTGTAAAGACAATATTATTTGAACCCAGAGGGAAAGTTGAACCGCTTGCCAAACCTGCTGTTTGAGTAATCGTCAAAACATTTTCAAGTTCGAGGATATACTGTATTGCGATGACATCATTACTGTTGTTCCATTTACCATTAGGAAAAAGCATACCATTATGTTCATATCCGACATTGTTTGGCTCACCTGACTCCCAATTTGTGTAAGTCAAAGGCTCATTGGTGATCCATGCGTAGTTATTGGTACTTGCAAGGTCATTTAAACCTATCCATGTCCAATAACCTGTTGTTACAAGCGTGTTTTCTGCCGCATTTGCTAAGGTCACTAAGTGCCCTCCGTGAGCATAAGCGTCGGCTTGAGCCGCCGAATATACCATAGAAGCATCAGACAAATAATATGCATGATGACCGATTGTCCCTAATAGTCGGAAACCCGCTATTGGCGCAAGAATCGTACTGAAATTGTCGGTCGCCGTTGCGCTATTGAATGTCTCTATTGCGTTACAAGCACCGTGACTGGTGTTTATACTGACGGGGTTCGGGCAGGTGATATCTGGCGCCACATTTTCTGATAAGGTAACATCGTTTCCTGTACCACCCACATAAGAAATTCGATAACTATTACCTGCAATAGTGACGAGACTGCCTTCTGGAAGCCCTGCGAAAGTGCCACTGACAAGGTCAGTCCCATCATTATCAATGACCATGATGACACTAAAAGTCGGCGTACCTGTTGCTTGTATTTCAAGAATAGCTTGATCTATATTAACAGTACCTTGTACCTCTAATACGTCATGTTCTGTTGCCGTAATTTCATATTCTAAGACAGCTTCACTTTCCATGATTAAATCTCCTTCAATGGTCATAAGGCCAGGCGAATTACCGGGAGCGATTTTACTGCCTTTTTGCGCTTTTACTGAGGGGGCCGCCACTTTTCCTTTACCTGTTACTTTACCGCCTAGTAGGATTTTTACTTGCTCTGCGCTTGTTAGCTTATTTTTATTTAAATTCAACAAGCCTTTCAATATGTCCATTTTTTTGACCGCAGAGCTAACCATCAATTTTACTTGGCTGGCTGGTGTTGGTTTATCGACTTCAATGATTGCACCGCCGACGGAGTTGAAATCCTGATCGCTTTCACCACTCATACTTATGACGACATCGGTACTTGGTGACATGGGTGCTTGAATACTGACAGCACCTTGTGCTTTAATTTTTCGTTGAAGCACAGTAGCTATCAAAGCCGCTTTCTTCAACCCAATACGCGATTTAATGTCTAACCTATCCCGAACCGTCAAGTCTTCTTCCAACGTAATGGTTTCTAAATCTGGCGCATCAATTTCTACTTTATGTAAAGGTGATTTCACACTAATTTTTTGTCCACCTATCAGTTTGACCTTACCTGTTCCTGCATTAAACGACCCAAATTTAGATACTTTCATACCGTTTTTGATGGCTAAAGTCTTAGAACCCAATTTAATGACACCGTTATAATCGGTATTGACTTCTAAACTTTTTATCGTGGGGTCAATATCTATATCTACATCTGAGGGTGTTGCCGCATTGAAAATGACCGCATCGTTGCTTGAAGGGACGGTGTTGCCCGTCCAATTCCCTGAATTACTCCATAATCCGTTACTGCCGCTGTTCGTCCAAGTCAGCGATGGATCTTGTATAAAGGAATAGTTTGTAAAACATACCGATTGAAAATTATAGAACGCCCCTGTGGCAGCTGTAAAACCCCAGAACACAAAGGGATTGTCACTGAACAAATTAGCAACAATATCCGCGCTGTAATTAATACGCAATGTACCGTCAAGCACGACTTGCATGGTTTTAGTCGTAGCGTTCCAAGTGATAGAAAATGGATGATTTGCCCCATTTTCAAGATTAGGTAAAATAAAAGGCCCTTGTAAATTATCAGGCGCATAGTGATTCAAATTACCATGCTTAACCAATGCAATGTGGTCATCGACGGGGTCTCCAAAATCAGAATTCTGATACACATCAAATTCAACTCCGAGCGAAGGATTTATACCTTGAAAACCGAGTCCGCCTCCAAGTTCACCAATACCATTACTCACAGGTTGTAAGACGAAACCAATACCATCGGCTCCATCAAAATCCCGAGTGCCAAAATTTAAAGTTCCAGATATTTGGAAATTGAAATTGAGGTTAATTTTGCTTTGATACCAGATAGCACCTACTTTATTTGTGGCTTGAGGTGTCAGTTGATAACAGGTAGCCGATGTAGAAATAGCCTCACCAACGCGCACAAACTGCCCCCAAGAGCTTACGGACGTGAGCATACATATAGCTAATATGCACGCACGCCAAACATTTTTTCCGACTTTAAAAGTAGGTCTGAAATAATCTGAAAAGTCATTAAGACTTTTTCCTTTTAAAATGGTGTGTTTCTGAAAAAACCGTCCACAAAATGAACGCTGAGTCCCGAAAGATTCGGACGGAATGAAATTGTAATTGTCTGACATGTTGTTTGTTTTTAATGAAAAAAAAAATAATTATAGCCTCAATATTGCTTAAAAGTGTTAGCGTTCGATAAGTCCTTAAACCTCATTCAGCCTGACTGATTCAACATTTGTTTACCCCCTCAGTATTTCTCACTGTAACTCAGCTTTTCAGTATAATCCCTCTTCATATTCTATCAACTTTCAATGACTAATGGGTTGACCCACGAGTTAGTGCTTGTATGATAGGCGTTCGGTCATAGTATGTATAGCAACGGTCTATGCGTTTGTCTTTATTAAAATGGCAACAATAGTTCATAAAGATTTCAACCGTTTCACCATTCGTAAAAATCATTTTACTCGTAAATATGGAAAACACGTACACCCCAGACAAACCCGAAACGTTGAGGTTTTGGTCGCTTATAAAAGGAGCGTGCGTAAAACCACTAAAACTCATAGATTTTATACTGTGTTTTTTTCGCCAGTTTTGCCAGTAATCCATCACAGCAGGTTTACCATAAAGTGTGGTTTGTTCATTCGCACCACTATCTGGAAAACTGTATGATACATCGTCCGCCAACATCTCTGACCAAGCTTCCATATCAAAATCTGCTTGTACTGTTAAGGTTTTTTCTTCTAAAACCTTATAAACTTCCGTCATTCCTCTAATGTCTTCAACAGTATGCCTATCAGAGTTAAAGCAAGTAGAAATACATAAAAAACATAAGAAAATGAGTGCGACTTTAGTGAGTTGATAGCTGTTTTTCATTGACCATATTGAGTAATGAATAGATGTTTAAGCTATTGGAAGTTCATACGTTTTGTAATGCCATCTTAAGCGTAATCTATTTAAATCCAGCGTTACTTCGTATTGATATGGATTCCTCCTATAGAACTTCAATTGCTTATGACAAAGGTCGAAGGTTGGGTGTTTTTTCTGTTGGTACATTTGACCAAAAACTTAGACTATTTGACCAAAACTTAGACTATTTGACCAAAGACTTGAGTTTTTGAATATTTCATCTCATTTTATACTCGTTAGAAAATGGTTTGCCTAAAATGAGCTTTCTAAATGTTTGTAAAACAACATTTTATATTTTTCATTTTACTCTTTTCATTTTTCATTCAGTATAGGTCATTTCAGAAAAATTCGGTCTTGAAAACGGAAATTGGACTGCGGCAGAATAGATGCCTACAGAAGTTAAGAAGTAGCAATAAGAAGAGAATTTTGGTTAAATACAGGAGAGTGTACAGCTATTTTTGTAGGTCGAATATGGGATTCATCAAGCCGACTCTTTGTAAAACAGCGTCAAATCGTTTGTCATTTTGGAGAAACTTAAATATCGGCGACACCTTTAAGTAGTCAGGTACGATGTTATTTGCCGCACCCATCTCAAGGTATTTCAAGCATTGTTCTTTGTCTCCCATACCCGCATAGATGGTTGCGAAATATGGATAATTAATAGGTTTGATAGGCAACGATTGAAGGTAGTTCTTTGCCTGCTCTATTTGTCCCATCTTGGCTTTTGTATAGGTGATATAGTGTTGAAATTCTTTTAAACGAGGCGATAACTGAACACCTATATTGAACTCTTTTAAGGCATTCTCATAATCTTCCAAATTAAGATGATAAAAAGCAATGGCCCAATGAAGCATATAAGCATCGTTAAAAAGTATTTCACCGTCTTTGATTGACTTTTTAGCCAAATCAAACTTCTGTGCATAAGTGCAATTACCGATATGTCCAACTAAAATCATAGAGTGCAACGGGTCTAAAGCCATACCCTTTTCACTGCATTGAATTGCCGCATCAAATTTTCCAATAGACCGCAAAGCAAGGCTGTACCAATAATTGATTTGAGCATCGTTGGGACTATATTTCAAAGCAATTTGAAAAGTAGTCATGGCTTGTTCCCATTTGTTTTGCGTTTTATATATATTCGCCAATACAGCGTAAGCCACACCATTTTCTGCATCAAGTCTTATCGCCTTCAATGCCGCTTTTTCTGCTAATCTAAAACTTGAATCCAAGGATATCGCATCTATATTGCCTAAACTAAAGTAGGCGGCTGCTTTATTGGCGTATGCCAACGAAAAATGAGGGTCAATCGCAATGGCAGCATCAAATTTCAAGAGGCTGGCTCTTATTTTACCATCCTCCCGTGTCATGAATAAATGTTTGCCTTGCAGGTATTCATTGTATGCCTCTATATCGGTAGTTGGTAATTTCTCCAATTTTTGCATCTGTTCCGTAGTAAGTTTTTGATGCAATTCAGCAATAATTTCCTTAGCCGCTTTATTCATAATCGCAATAATATCTTTGGCTTTACCATCATAGCTCTTTGTCCAAATGGTTCTGTCTTCAGCCCCTTTTACCAACTCTATACTCACCCTAACATGCTTGTCGAACTGCACCACACTGCCTTCCAAGATATATGCGACACCCAACTCTTGGGCAATTTGCGGAATTGTTTTTTTTGAATCTTTGAACAGTGAAGACGATGATTTTGAGGTAATTTTGAGGTTTTCGATGAACGCCAATGATTCATAAACCTGTTCCATCACACCATCTGCAAAAAAGGTCGTTTCGGGTGTATTCGCATTTTTGAAAGGCAAAATAGCGATTGAAGTTACACTATTTTCTGATGAAGGGGCCCCCTCAGTATAATTGGCATTTTTATCATTCTGTCTATAATAAAAAGACAAAACGAATAACAAAAGAACCGTGATACCCATACCCACATACAGATAGTTCTTGATACTTTTTTGAGGTACTTGTTTTTCGGTGATAACGGCTAAAGGCACAACAGAGTCCGTTGAGTCCTCTCTTTGAATAAATTTACTTTTTCGATATTCCGTTGGACTAATACCAAATTCTTTAGTAAAGAACTTACTGAAACTTTGAGGGCTATCTATACCAATTTGATAAGAAATTTCAGCAATTTTAAGAGTCGTAGTGTCTAAAAGTGCTTTTGCCTTTAATAATTTTCTTTGCCTAATATATAAAGAAATGGATAAGGAAGTATGTTCCTTCACTAATCGAAACAGTTGTGAACGGCTTAATCCTAACTCACGACAGTAATCATCTGTCGTGAAGTTAGGATTGTCTGAATTTATTTCTATCAGTTGATTTAACTTTTCTAACCATTCATTCTCAGAATATGTCATTTAGTTGCGTGTCAATTTGGTCTAAATTTGCGTAATGATGTTTAAAAATGGACTCCTTTATTTTCCTGCACAAACTTAACCAAATTTCTATCCAAAATATTAAACCTTAATTATTATTTTTTCAAATACCATTCCTTATAACGGTGCAACGCTTCCAGAAAGTAATAATCCGCATACGTCAAAGGTGTATCTACTTCCGAATTGCCTGGTAAATGACCCACGCTGTGCATGAGCAAAAACCCTCCATTTTGACCTTCTTTTGCCCGATATTTACTTGAAGCCAAAGCGCGTATCAACTTTTCTGCTGCGGCTACATATCTTTTTTGCTCATTGTCTGCTGAATAACGACCCAACTCCAAAAAAGCCGAAGCCATAATCGCCCCTGCCGATGCATCTCGCAAAGCATTTGGAATATTAGGTGCATTGTAGTCCCAATACGGTATCAAATCAGCCGTTTTGTTCGGGTGGTTCAAGAGATATTCCGCTATTTTTTTAGATAAATCCAAGTAATGCAGGTCTTTTGTAAAACGATACATTGTTATAAAACCATACAAACCCCACGCCTGTCCACGTGCCCACGCCGACTCATCTGCATAACCTTGATGTGTGATTTTACGCTCCAACTTGCCTGTTTCTAAATTGTAATCTAAGACATGATAGGAGCTGTAATCAGGGCGAAAATGTGTTGCCATCGTCGTATTAGCATGAGTTATGGCTATGTCTTTAAATTTAGCGTCACCGCCATTGTCAGTTACCCAACACAACAATTCGAGGTTCATCATATTGTCAATTATGACAGGACATTTCATCTTTGCGCTTGAATTCCAAGACTGTATGACCTTAATCGAAGGGCGATAACGGGTTGACAACGACATCGCCGCCGTATCAATCGTTTTTTTATCTTCGGGTCTGTGAAACAAACGATAGGCATTGCCGAAACTGCAATACATCATAAAACCCAAGTCGTGATTGCCCGTGTAGTGTTTTTCAGGTTCGAGCAAATCCAACCGTCTTTGCGCTTCTGCCTTGATTTCTGCGTCCTTTGTGTATTCATAAATATACAATAACGAGCCAGGGTAAAAGCCGCTGCACCACCATTTTGTATTACTCGTTTCCACTTTGCCGTCTTTCAAGGCTTTGGGCATACGGTCGGCAGGAACATTTTTTGCCAAAACCATGTATTGTTTTGCTGCAAAATTCATTTGTTCATCAATAAGTGATGCCATGCTCTGACTGCTTTTTGATTGAGCAATAACGTTAGTTGTAAAAAAAAGGAAGCCAAAGGCTGCGAATAAAATGTTTTTCATTTTGAATGATTTACGATGATTTATGACGTTTAAATACTTCTTAATTGTTTGAAGCAAAGCTAAATGAAAAAGCCTTAAAAACAAGTGTCTTCAAGGCTTTTTGTCCCAAATACGGGTTTGTACTGAGGGGGTGCGTTAAATCATTTTTTAGGCTTAATTGTTTTAGCGGCATTTTCAATTTGTTTCACAAAATGTTTTTCGACTTCTGAAAGGTCGTTTTTTGTTTGTTCTTTATATTTTTCATATTCTTCTTTGGCTTTGTCTATGGCTTGTTGATGACTGATACTGCCTTTATGGTCTAAAATCTCATTGCCCGAAATTTTGATAAATTCATCTAATCTGCCCACCCAATCGTGCATATACATCGGTCTTTGGTTCAAGGCTTGAATTTCGGCTAAATCCAAATAGGCGGACACCATTCTGTTGAGCATATTCAATTCTGCTTCATTCAAGTAGTTTTTAGCGACTTCCGTTTCTTGTTTCGTCGGTTTGCTGCCTTTGATATGCGTCAAACCCAAATTCGGTTTGGCAGCATCAATGCGTTGATAAATAATTTCAGCGGCAGTATGACCATGAGCTGCCCAGTGCATTTTATTCTGAACGGTTTGAAAAAAGGAGACGGATACATCCGATTTCGGGTCGTAATCAATACTTGTGGCATAAATATCCAAAACCATGCGCCAAAAGACCTTTTCAGAAGACCGAATATCCCGAATCCTCGCCAAGAGTTCTTGAAAATAATTGCCGCCACCTGCTTGTTTCAGCAATTCATCGTTCATCGTAAAACCTTTGACAATGTATTCCCGAAGCCTTGCCGTTGCCCATTGACGGAATTTAGTGCCTTGAAGACTTTTTACACGGTAGCCGACGGATATAATGACATCTAAATTATAATACTTTACTGATTTCTCTTGGGTTTTGCCCTCGATAGCACCATGTTGAGTGGTATGTCGGAATTCCCGACATACCACTTCTTCTTGCAGTTCTCCTTCTTTAAATATATTGCGGATATGTTCCGTAATGGTACTCCTCCCTTTTGCAAAGAGCGTTGCTAATTGCTCCTGCGTCAACCAAACTGTTTCCTCTTCCAAGCGGGTTTCTATTTTGGTTAACCCATTTTCAGTTTGGTAAATAAGGATTTGACTGTTTTCCATGAAAGATAATTTAGGTGTTAAAAAAGGGGTAATTTACACTCAACAATGTTTATAGAATCAATGTAAATAATTGATTCTAAATAACTTCAATTGCTAAATTTCATTTTCATCGCCTTCATTTTCTACCATTTTGTGAATAAAATCATCTAAACTCATCTTACAACCACTTCTTAAAAGCCCCTGAGTTAAAGAATTCTTTAGCCCTTTCGTATTTTTTGTTACTGCGTCTTCCTTGCTCGATAGAAATGATATGTCGCCTTGCCTCAATAATTGCTTTAATTCTTCCATTGATTCGGGGAGTTCGTTGGCTATTTCTACTCTTAATTGCTTCAATAGATTCTCTTCCAAGTCTTTCAAATTCGTCTCTAACCCTTGCTTCTTCTTCAATAAATCCTCGTTCAATATCACTTGCCTTTTGTCTAAGTTCGCTTGTTCTTCGTTCAAATTCTCCTCGAGCTCTTTCCTTAAGTTTGATATAATAGTCTGGTAAACCTTCTCTTGTTCCGTCAATTTCTGTGATGAGGTCTCTTTCTTTAGTTGTACAAATATCAATTCCTTTTGCTTTATTTCTATAGTCTTGTTCCATTCGATTTTCTTCTCTTCTAATTTCTTCGATTCTGTCTCCAAAAGTATTCGGACTTGTTCCAAGTCTTTTGAACTTGTTTTCAATTCTATCAATTTCTGAGTGGAAGCCTGGTCGATATTCTCTTTTAAATTTCTCATATTTTGCCTCATATTCTCTAACCGTTTCGGCAAATTGTTCATCTCTTTTTCTAAATTCATCTTCTTCTCGTCCAAGTGATTCTTCTGCCATTCTAAATTCCTCTTCAATTGCTCTCTTGTGATTGTCTTGTAAGTCTCGCAGTCTGAATCTAAAGCTTTCTGTATTGTTCGTAACTCGTTGTATTTCATCTCTCGTTCGTTGATTAAAATTTCGGAATTGTTCCGATTCCAAACTTTTTCCAAGTCCTCGTATAAGGTTTCTAACTTCCGACGCTCTGCATTCGTAAGATTCGGTTGCTTCAAAAAGCTTTCTTTGGAATTCATCAGTGAGTAATACATCCTCATGTGTTCCTTTGGGAATTGGTATGTAAGTGGTATTTTCTCTTTCATAATTATACAACCATTCAGTTCGGCTTGTTTTAAAAAATGTATTTTCTATTCCTTCGGGAGAATCGCTTGGAATTGTCACTTGAACAGCGTCAATTCCAAGATTTCTAATTTTCACAATTTTTTCTTTATCTGGTTTATGAGTAGCAACAATTTCAATAATTAATATTGGTTTATTATTGCTGTCAAAAAAAGTAACATCAGGAGTTATCAAATGAAGCTTTTTCGAACCCGATTCAAAATTAATGTTTCGCCCATGACATACATTACCGTTTTCGTCTTCATAAAAAGTCAATTCATTTCGAACCGTTTCTGCAAAAATTACATGAGAATCTCTGATTTTGTTTGGTTTTCCTTCAATTCCAATTGGTGGTAATTTATACAATGCAGGTACTTTTATCTGTTTAATTTTTTGCAGTATATCTTTTGCAAGAATATGTCTGTAAGTCTCATCTGAATAAGTACATTTTCCAATTATTGTAACATCTTTGGGGTCGTGAGCGAAATGATGTTTGCGTTCTCCTTTTTTTGCAATCATTTCCTTTCCACAACCTCTGCAATAATAACTTTTTTTCCCACTTTCAACTTGGGAAATATGTTTTGCTTGACCTTTAATATCGTTAGCATAAGTGTTTTCTATATATTTTTCTTTTTTCATTTATTGCTACTTTATTACAAAAACCTATTTACTAAGCATAAACACAAAAATATACTTTTTATTTAATAAAAAAACTTTTTGTTAAGACTTTAAATAGATTCTTTTGGTAACTCGAATTCAATACATTTCTACTATCAAAACTCTTTTTTTACTGAGGGGTAGCTTAACTCGTAAACCCCTTTTTTCTTCAAATCTCCTATTATTTTATGCTATATTTGGCTAGGGTTTTCATAAAGAATCCTAATTATGATAAAAATATTTAATGTAATGAACAGATACCGTCCAACTAAATATTATATAAGTAGCTTCCCGATAGTACATAACCGTCTCTCAAAAAGGGTTGTTGAATGTATTTATACATGAAAAGAGATAACATGCCAAAATATTGAGGGGTCAATTTTTCTTCAAAAACATCTTTCTAATACTCCACCTTATAATCCTTCTTAGTCGACTGCCCACTCCAGGCCTTTTTAGCTGTCCAATCTGCTGCTTCATCTGTCCAAAAACGATTTGTGGCAGGTAAACCCAACGGTAAAAAACCCATTGTCGCCATATACAAACTGCCCGTTGAGGTATAACTATCGGCTATCATCTGCTGCGAACCATTGAAACCTAAGATGAGCCAGTTGTTTTTATCAAAATTTTGATTTTTATCAAACATATTCTGCATCACTTTTGTCAAACCACAACGGACTTGTGCAGGGGTGACGTGTTCGGGCAATTGCTCCATCAAAGCTGTTTGCGCTAAGGCTTGAAAAACAGATGTTCGATAGGTGATAGAGCGACCAAAAGCGGGATAAGTGCCTTCGGGCGAAATCACACGCTCCAAAAATTCGGAATATCTGACCATGCGTTTCACTGCCAAATCATAATCCTTTTTATCAGAAAACTTTTTATCAGAAGTCACTTTCAGAATATCCACGAGCATCGGATGAATGACAAACGAATTGTAATAATCCATACAGAAATGCGGACCATCGCTGTACCAACCATCGCCTACGTACCATTCTTGCATTTTTCTGATTGCGAGGTCAATGCGTACAGGGTCGTATTTTTCGCCAATAAACATCAAAAAAGTCTCAATAATGCCTGAAAACAAGAGCCAATTATTAAACCCTGCTTTTCTATCCCGCAACGACATAAACTCTTCGACAAACCGCTTTTTAGTGGTTTCGTCCAACGGTTCCCACAAGGCTTTTGGCGCACGTAAAAAGCCATGTGCCATAAAAGCGGCATCTACAATGGGTTGGTGTTCTGTTCTAAAATTCAAATAATCGGAACTACTTGGGTCAACGCATCGTGGGAGCCCCCTCAGTAAATCGGAGCGTAATTGCTTTCTCAACGCCCCTTCCTTGGTCTCATCATCGGGCAAAGCCAACCACGGCGCAATGCCTGACATAGTGCGCCCAATGGCTTCCATATAAGTCACTTTTGCGACTTTTAGGCTATAAGTAGGCGGTACTTCAAGCGGCATATTCTTTTTTAAAGTGCCTTCGGCTAAATTATGGACAACAGGGTAAGCCATTTTATAGAGCAAATTTGCCCAAAACAAACGGTCATCTGCACCAGTTGTCAATTGAAGTTCTTTTGATTTTTTTTCTTTTGCAAATGAAGAAAAAGGTAAACCTATACTTGTCAATAGTCCTGTTAAGGAAAGGCTTTTTAATACGTCTCGGCGTGTATTATTCATAAAAAAGATAGATTTTCAAGGAAAAAATAAAAAAAATTGAGTAAAAACGTTGAAAATACTGAGGGGGTGCAAAACTATAACGACTTCAAATATTGCAAACTCAAAGGTACTTGTTCCTTCGATTTGGCATTTTCATCTTCGATGTAAAAGTATTTGATTTTAGTCTTTTTTGCTGCTTTCAATACTTCGGGTAAGTTTATTTGACCAGTGCCAAGCGTCACATCATTTTCCGTAGGCGTTCCACCTGAAAAATCACCTTTTACGCCTTTTTTAAGGTCTTTGACGTGCATCAAACGAAAGCGTTTGGGGTACTTTTTGAGCAAAGCCGCAGGGTCTTGACCTGGATGAAAAACCCATAAAATATCCATTTCAAAAGAAACAAACTTGGGGTTTGTGTTTTGAACTATGTAATCAAAGTACGTCCCATTGTTATAAGGCGTAAACTCATAACCATGATTGTGGTAACAGAAAGTCAAGCCAGCGTCCTTGAGTTTTTGTCCCCAACGGTTGAAATCAGCGACCGTTTTTTGCGCCAACGCTAAATCCATCGGGCTTGTATGTGGAATCCAAGCGACACGTACAAACTCTGCCCCAAGCGTTTTCGCATCTTGAATAATAGAATCTATATTGTTATTTATGGCATCGTAATTAGTACCATAACTCGTACAAACCATGCCGCGCTCATCCAAGAGACCCCTCAGTACAGCAGCCTTTTTGCCAAACAAATTGGAAAATTCGATATTGGTAATGCCCAATGCCTTGGTGTCATCCAAAGTTTTAGGCAAGTCTTTGGCAAAATCATTGCGGAAGGTGTAAGACACCATGCCCGGCGTATTTTTGAGCAATTTACTAAACCGTTTTTGGGCAAAAGCACTCGTTGATAAGATGCAAAATGCACTTACTAAAATGATTATATTTTTCATTGACAATTTATTGAATTTAGATAAAGTAAAATGAAACAGACCAGCAATTTCCGCTTTAGGATTTAATCACATAGTAACAAGACAAAGCGAAAATTGCTGGAAACAGACTATTTTGAATTATAAAAATTTGAAAATTAATGCTTAAAAAATTTATAATTTAAAATTTATAATTCATCATTTATAATTCATCATTTATAATTCATCATTTCCTATAGAATCATTTCCCAGCCTTTTTCATACTCTCTTTTCCAGAGTTTCATGGCTTCTGCATCGTTTAATATATGCCCATTCAACGGGTTGCAGTTGAGCGACCGCCCGACACGTTGTGAGATATTGCCCAATTGTGGCAACAATGTGGATTTTTGCCCTTCGCTAATCGGAGCTGTTTGCTTGGTTTTACCTCGAATGGACTCCACAAAGTTCTCTAAAATGATGCTGTCTAATTTCTCGCCCATGCCCATCGTATTGGTTTTGGTCGCTTCCTGTAAATCAGTTTTGACATCTTTTATCAATTTATTTTCTAAATCATACACTTTGTAGTCATCGCCGCCAGGAACGGTCATTGTGCCTTTGTCGCCATAAAAAATGACACCCCGTCCAGCACCTTCGCTATTGTAGCCGTTGCAACTTCTGCCTTCCCAATGGGCTAATTTTTTGCCGCCAAATTCATACGCAATGGTTTGAGTATCAGGCGTTTCCCAATCATCTTTGTAGGCATAACGACCGCCAATAGAGGTAACTTTTGTCGGATAGTCAACGCCCAAACCCCAACGCATAACATCTAATTCGTGCGTACCATTGTTGAGCGCTTCGCCTGTGCCCCAATGCCAGAACCAATGCCAATTGTAATGCACCAAATTGTCTTTGTAGGCGCGGCGTGGTGCTGGTCCTTGCCACAAATCGAAATTCAGATAATCGGGTACAGCAACTTTTTTACCAACACCAATCGGTTTTCGTGCG
>JANLQI010000400.1:0-10555 GCA_031367705.1 Saprospiraceae bacterium
GATAATGGATAATGGATAATGGATAATGGATAATGGATAATGGATAATGGATAATGGATAATGGATAATGGATAATGGATAATGGATAATGGATAATGGATAATTTACAGTTATTATCCATTATCAACTATCCATTATCCATTATTAAATATAAATTCTTAATAAATGAATGTTATTATTAGTGCGGGTGGTACAGGCGGACATATATTTCCAGCGATTGCGGTAGCAGATGAATTGAAGCGGCAAGACCCCTCAGTAAAAATCCTGTTTGTGGGGGCAGAAGGTAAAATGGAGATGGAACGTGTGCCAAAAGCGGGTTATGCCATCGAAGGGCTGTGGATTGCGGGTTTGCAAAGACGTTTAACGGCTAAAAACGTGCTATTGAATCTGCAACTGCCTTTCAAATTGCTTCATTCGATGTGGAAAGTGAAGCGCATTTTGAAGACTTTTAAGCCTGATGTTGCGGTTGGTTTTGGCGGTTTTGCGTCGGGGCCGACCTTAAAAGCGGCGGCGGCGATGGGTATTCCGACGATTTTACAAGAGCAAAACTCTTATGCTGGTGTGACAAATAAATTGTTGGCACAAAAGGCGATGAAAATATGCGTCGCTTACGATGGTTTGGAAAAGTTCTTTCCTTCGGATAAACTCATTGTAACAGGCAACCCTGTTAGAGCTGATATTTTGGACATAAAATCGAAATATACTGAGGGGGTAAATTATTTTGGTTTAGACAAAAATAAAAAAACGATAGCCGTTCTCGGTGGCTCTTTGGGTGCTAAAACATTAAACGTGGCGATGGAAAACAATGCAGAACTGATTGATAATCAATCGAATGTGCAAATTATATGGCAATGTGGTCGGTTGTACGAAGATGATTTTAAAGACGGCAAAGCTGCTCATTTACCCAATGTTCAAATGCGTCCTTTCATTGACCGCATGGATTTGGCTTATGCAGTTGCAGATGTCATTATCGCCCGTGCAGGTGCTTTGACGATTTCTGAATTGTGTCTTGCGGGCATGCCTTCGGTACTGGTGCCTTCGCCTAATGTGGCAGAAGACCACCAAACAAAAAATGCGATGGCTTTGGTCAATAAACAAGCGGCTGTCCTTGTTAAAGATAAAGAGGCTTCTGAAAAAATGCTCACAACAGCATTTGAAGTTATTGATAATCAAGAACTTATGAATGAATTGCGTCAAAATATTTTAAGTCTTTCAAAGCCCAATGCCGCAAAGGATATAGCTGATGTCGTCGTTGAACAGGCTCGTAAATGATGGTGAATATTTTAATGGTGAATGGTGAATATTTATGTATATCAAGGGTAAAAGTCCTGTTAAGAACGATTTTATAGTAGAAAATCGTCCCTGATGGGACTTTTAAATTTGCACGTCAACTTTTGAATAAGCCTTTTCAAAACTTAAAATATTAATTCAACAAAATTTGTCAGCCTAAAACAGCGTTTCTAATCTTTTAGAAATCTACTTTTTATCCCCCTCAGTATAAATCCCTTTTAACAAGGATAAAAAGCGGTTTTTTCACTAATCTATCATCGAACGGCTCGTTTAGTTTCAATTGCCTAACTTTACGCGGTTTTCAAAGCATATAAAAAACTCATTCCAAAATTTCAAAATTTCAAAATGTTGTAAACTCATTCACATAAAGCCAATTTTCAGTCTTTTTACCTAAAAATTGGATTGAAATTTGACATCTGACATCTTGAAATCAATACGACCATATCAAAATATGAAGAAAAGCTTTATTCTCCTTTTCTCTTTCTGGGCTTTTATCGGTACAAATTTGCTCGCGCAATGTAACCACCCAAATCCCACGGACAATCCCTGCACGGCACCGACATTCTGCAACAATGCACAATTAAATGCCTTTTGCAGTACTGTTTCCACGCCAGTCATCGGGCGACAATACCTGAAACCTGCTGCCTTTTGCGGCTCTTTGGAAAGCCCTAGTTGGGTAAAATTCATTGCAGGCAGCCCAACCCATGCCTTCAAATTCACTGCCAATGGTGGTGTTGGTTGCAACGGTAACGGCGTTCAAGCGGCTATCTATGCCGTTACGGATTGTTCGGATTCAGCCACATTTGTCCAAAAATCGAACTGTATCAATGCCACAGGTGGTCGTCCAATTGACACTGTAACGGCAACAGGTTTGACGGTTGGTACAACTTACTATATCTTGATTGATGGCTATGGTGGACAGGCGTGTACCTATCAAATCACAAATATTGGTGCGGGTATTCGCCCGACAAATGAGACTTTGCCGACCCCCTCAGTCATTTATGGTGCGACAAGCCTTTGTGCAGGTGCAACAAATGTGACTTACAGTGTACCGAAAATCCCAAACGCTTATCAATATAAATTTGATGTGACTATTGGCGGCACGACTCAAAGTTTTTTGCAAAACGACAGTTTTTATACAGTAGCGGCGTTTCCTGCAAACGGACGTATTTGTGTGAGTTATGTGAATGATTGTACGGCTTCGTTAACGCCACAATGTATTGATGTGACAGTCACAACTAATACAACCATCACTTTACCAACGGCTTATTTGTGTCCTGGACAAACCTATACGTTGCCAGATGGCAATATTGAAGACAATTTCCTTCCACCCAATACGGATCAATCAACGCCTTTTAGCATTGCGAAATCAGGTACAAATGGCGGTTGCGACACCACGTTTAAAGTAACTGTTGTCAAATATGCAGATAGGGTTTCAACGCAAAATATCCTTTTGAAACCAACGGAGACACGTATTATATGTGGTTCGTCGGTTTCGATCGCCGCAGCAACTTGCCCAAGCAAAGCCAATGTCATTGTTTGTAGTGGTGGTGCGACAACAGGTTGTGATTCAATCATTAACTTGACCATTTATAATGCAAAACAAACATCAACGATAACACCTTCCAATCCGACGATAAATTGTAATACAACAACGCTACAAGTCAATCACTCTGACATTTGTGCAGGAATTGGGCATAACAATACGTACCAATGGTTTCTACAAGCACAAGCAGGCGACCCCCTCAGTAATTTGAACAATCAACAATCCAATTTGACGGTCAGCCAAACGGGTATATATACGATTGTTGTGCGTGATTCTGTTGTGCGTGTAGGGCAAGCGACGCGTATTTTCTATGATACCCTTCGCGTAACCGTTACAGGAGTTGGTGGCAATGGTTCACCCGCGCAGCCTAATTTGATTAGTGGCAAAACAGATACGACTGTTTGTCAAGGTGCAAGAACGGTTTTAACCATTCCAGCCGTTACAAATGCCACAACTTATACTTGGTCATTGACCCGTACTGGTGGAACAATCGTTTCAGGTCAAGGCACAACTTCAGTCACAATTGATTGGTTGCCAACCACTTCTGGTGATACGGTCGTTGTCACAGCTGGTAGTGCTTGTGGCACAAGTCCCGCACGCCGTTTAACCGTTTTGATGCTCAACTTTCCTAATTTGTATGCCGGTGTTGACACGGCCGTTTGTGGGATGACAACAACGTTAAAAGCAACAACCAGTACCTCAAACGGCTCTTGGTTCAGTGCTTCAACCAATACAGGCGGCGTTGTTTTCACCAATGCCAGTTTGCCCAATACGAATGTTCAAGTGACCCAAACAGGGCTTTATAAATTGATTTGGCAAGAGACGCTGAATGGGTGTTCAAAGTCCGATACGGTCAATTATACCTTCAATTCTGTCCCGCAATCAAGCGGTTTGAAGGACAGTTGTAATGTTGCTCGAACCAATTATTTTGTTAAGTTCAATCTTTCTGGCGGCACACAACCCTATCGCGTTTTCTTTGCAGGAACAAATACCTCTGCAGGAACAGTTGGTGCGGGTGGTGCATTTACTTCCAATGCTTTAACTTTAGGTACGAATTCGTTTGATATCAAAGATGTCAATAATTGCTCACCCACACCACCCATTTCCGTTACACAAGCTTGTACAAATTGTACAACACGTGCGGGCAGTATGGATATAACGAGTGATTTATCCATTTGTCAAGGCGATACAGCGAGAGCCACTTACCTCGGCGGCTATGTCAACGATGGGAATGATACATTACAATTCGTTTTACATCGGGGCGACCCACGTTCAGGCATTTTAGCGCGCAGCAATGCACCACGGTTTGCCTATCAAGCGGGTATGTTGTTTGAGACACGTTATTTTATATCAGCGATTGCAGGTGATGACAGCACACGACAAGTCAAATTGACCGACCCTTGCTTTAGTTTTAGTCCAGGAGTTGCCGTTGTTTTTCATAAAAGACCAACAGCGACAATAGCCGTTTCTGATTCTAATTTATGTGCTGGAAATTGTACAAATATGCGTTTCAACATGACCGGCAAATCGCCTTTTTCAGTCGGTATCAGATTAACAGATTCCACAACTCGTGATACTTCTTTCAATTTCATAACGGATGGTTTCTTAGCACGTATTTGTCCAACTCGAAACACAACTTATCGCTTATTTTCTGTTAGAGATTCATTTGGTTGTGCTGATACAACTCTAAATCGTCAAGTAACCGTAAGGATAAACCCTCGTGTATTTGCAGGAACGCCCAAAACGCCCCCCCTCAGTATTTGTAGCAGTTTGGACACAACGATTACCTTATCAACCCTTTTGACCAACTCGACAGCTGGAGGAACTTGGTCGGAAGTATCAACTGTCACTTCAACAAGTGGCGCATTTACTGCAGTCCCAGGTAGATTCCGAACACGCAACCAAGCAACTGGTATTTATAGGTTTGCCTATACCGTTAGACCCGCAGTGGGTTCGCCATGTCCAAACGATACGGCTTTTGTCAATATTGAAGTCAAATTTACGCCTGTCGCTGACGCTGGTTTCGACGACACCATTCGTTGCAACAAACCACAAGTGCGTATTGGCGGCACAAATACTTCAACCGGCAACAGCATAACAGTGCAATGGTCAGGTGGTATTGGTGGCAATGTGGCACAACAAAACGTGACCCAACCAGGCACTTTTATCTTGACAGCCACTTCAAATGGTTGCTCTTCAAGAGATACGGTCGTTGTTTTTGTTGATACCGTAACACCAAGAGCTATTATCAGACCTGTAACGCAAACCGTCACCTGTTCTGTAACCTCCGTTGCATTAAATGGTTCAACTTCTACACCAATTGGGCAAATCAATTATTTGTGGTTTTTCAACAACATCCCTTTTGACAATAATCCCATCACACAAGCGAGTTTTGGCGGCAGTTATGCCTTATCAGTCATTAATCAACGAAATGGTTGTGTTAATACGGACACCATTACCATTCAAGAAAACACTGTTCCGCCAACAGTCAGTATTGTAAAACCGCAAACCATCAATTGTAAAGACAGCATTGTGACCATTGATGCTTCGACTTCATCACGTGGCAATACTTATACTTTTACTTGGAAATCTTCAGGTGGTGGTCAGTTTTTTAGTGATTCGACGACCTTAACACCCAAAGTTAAAGTGTCTGGCTTTTACCTTTTGACAATTACAAATTTGACAAATAGTTGCAAAGACTCTGCATTTACCTTTGTGCCTATTGATAAAACTTATCCCAAAGCTTCTGCTATTGCAACAGATTCTTTAGATTGTACAAACCCAACAGTGGCATTGAGTGGGCGCGGGTCCACTTTAAGTGCCAATATCAATTATAACTGGACGGCACAAACGGGACATATTGTATCGGGGGCCAATACACTTAATCCAGTTGTTGATGAACCTGGTTTATATGTCTTAACGGTACAGAATACTAAAAACTTTTGTGTTGGCATTGATACCGCCAGAGTCATTAAAAACAACCAACGTCCAACAGGTATTAGTATTTCCGTCAAAAAACCGTCGTGTTATGGTGAATGTGATGCCTCCTTAGGCATTGTCAGAGTACAAGGCGGCACATCTCCTTATATCTATTCACTTGATGGCAAGGTTTTCACAACAAAAAATACCTTTTCAAACCAATGTGCAGGCACATTCAAACTCACGGTTCAAGATGCAGGTGGTTGTTTGTTGGATACCTTGTTTTCAATATCTCAACCCAAGCAATTATCGGTTTCATTGGGCATTGATACAACTATTAAATTGGGAGACAGCTTGCTTTTAAGAGCTTTAACAAATGCAGATGCCATTAAGAGTATTGTTTGGAATCCACTTGTGGACTCTACAAAATGTCCTAAAGGCAGTTTCTGTATCGAACAATGGGTGCGACCAACACAGGGAACGACTTATACCGCAACAGTGACCGACCAAAATGGCTGTCGCTCGGTCGGACGAATCAATGTGGGCATTGACAAGCGCAGACCTATCTTTATTCCAACTGCTTTTTCACCTAATAATGACTCTTACAATGATTTATTGGTGATAAATGGTAGCCAAGTCATTAAAAACATCAAACGTTTCCAGATTTATGACCGTTGGGGTGAGCAGGTGTTTGTAAAAGCCAATTTCCAAACCGACGACCCGAATTTTGGTTGGGATGGTCGCCACAAAGGACGAGATGCGCAGCCAGGGGTTTATGTCTATTACGTAGAAGTGTTATATTTCGATAATACGACAGATATTATAAAGGGCGATGTAACGCTAATACGTTAAACAAATACCCCTCAGTAAAAACGGCAAAAAGCCGAAATCTCAAGCAGATTTGGGCTTTTTTCGTTACAACTTGCCTGTTTTTGATGGCATTTTTCACCTTATACTGAGCACTCTAACAAATAAGTTTTTTGAATTAATTTAACACATAGAATCATAGTACACATAGCTTTAACTAATTGATTTTCAATCCTTTCTATGTGTTCTATATGGCTATGTGTTGAATAATAAAACAAAAAAACTTATTTGTTAGAATACTGAGGGGGTATAATTTACTTATTTCTAATCACAGATGGACTTATTTATTTGAAACTACCCCTTTTTAGCCCCCGTAAAACCTCCCGCAGCATCAAAATAAATATAATAAATATCAGCGTTTACTTGAACAACAATAATGTAACTGGCAAGAGCATTATTCTCATACATAGCCAATCCTTTCAAAAATTTCCAACCCACAAAATGTGCATTGAGATAAGTTGCAATAACGGGCGGAACTTCAGTGGCACTCGTTAAAGATTTTTGAGAACTGGTTGATGTGCCACCACTATTGACCAAACTGCTTGTCGAATAAGTCAAAACAACAGCATTCGAGTTAAAAGAATAATTGTGCAACACATCACCCAACTTGACCATCACATAGAAAGTCGTCACATTATCAACAACAACACCTGCCCCATAAGAAAATACCAATCCTGTATGACGGTTGGTCAAATAATTGCGAATATTTTCAGGCAAATCTTCAAATTTATTAATCGCATATTTGGACATAACGCTCGCTGCAGACATTTCAATTGTCGAAATCAAAGCACCAATTAAATCGAAACTGAGTTCAAGGCGTTTTGAAGTAGCCGTCGTTATCTGAACAAAATAACCATCCTGTACTTTCAGATTGTTGTATTTTGAATAACTGCTATTAATCGTTGCATTTGGATAAGTCGCATTGATTGAAGTGGTAATCGTAGTTGGTAAATTCACCGATGTTGCTTGAATTGAGTACTCCTTTATGTTCCCATTCGCACCAACAACTGCCGTATATTGTTTTTGGCTCGATTTGAAATCTGCACCAAACAATTCATTTTTTTTTAGTGTCGTAAAAGAAATATTGGTTGCATCCGTAAAGTTGCTGGTTATGGCTTTCATTACAATATCAGGAACTACTTGCGTATCAATTTTCGCTTCTTGCCCTTTTTGACAAGCCATGAAGAAGCCAATCACAGAAAGACAAAGCATCAAATTTTTCATTTTCATTATACTTGCTTTTATATTGAAGAAATTAGGTTTAATTATTCAGTAAAATTAATCAATATCTCCTTATAAGTTGCTCAATTTTACTTCATATTTTTCAAAAAACGCACCCCTCAGTAAAAACATCAAAAAAGATGTGACTTGCTACTCCAAAAACAATTACTATTGTTTCAGAATGAAAGCTGCCATAAAAAATACATTCGTCAATTAAAACATAAACTAAACAACATGAAAATACGCATTCTCTCTATGTTTTTGATTTTAAACGCCAGTGCGCTCATTGGTCAAGTGTCTTTTGACCAAAAGACTTCAGTGAAAGCAGCACAAGCCATTTTAGAAACGCTCACGCCAGCTCAAAAAACCATTGGACAACTATCATTTAATGATACTTTGCGCATGAAATGGACAAATTTGCCCGAAGGACAAGTGACACATCATGGTGTTCAGTTTAAAGATTTGACAGATGCCCAACGTATGAGCATTCACAAGCTTTTGCGGCTTGTTTTGAGTCAACAAGGGTATCAAAAATTCATGTTTATCATGCAATACGACGAAGGGACTCATGAACGATTGTCCAAAGCGAACAGCCCGATTGCTCAACGTTATGGCAATCAAAACTATTGGTTCGAGATATTTGGTACACCCGCTTTAGATAAGGTTTGGTCTTGGAAATTTGAAGGGCATCATATTTCACTCAATTTCACTTATTCGCCCAAAGGGGTAACGTGTACGCCTATGTTTGTCGGCATCAACCCCGCTTTGACAACAACAGGACCTTATGCGGGTTATCATATCATGTTTGAAGAAAATGATTTTGGGAACCAATTGTTTAACTCTTTGTCTGACAATTTGAAGAAAAAAGCAACCACCAGCCCACACCCGCACGATGCTGATGTAATGGCCCAAACTGGGAAAGAGCCATTTATGAAAGAGAAGAAAGGCGTTTCTTATACGGAAATGACTGTACAACAACAGGCTCTGGTTGAAAACATTATACGTGCTTGGGTCGAAAACTTAACACCTGCTTTGGCACAAGAGAAAATGAAAAAGGTTTTAGCACATAAAAACAACCTCCTTTTCACTTGGCAAGGAACAAATGATGTCAACGGATTGCATTATTATTCTATCAAAACCGACAGTTTTATTATTGAATTTACGAACAGAGACCAAGGCATTTATCACTATCATACCATGTGGCGGGATTTGACTGAGGATTTTAAGAGTAAATGACCCCCTCAGTATTTGACCAATCTATAAGCCACTTTATCCAATTTCAATCCATTATTATTTATGAAAGTCTCCATCATCAACACAGGTTTTTTCAAATTAGACGGCGGTGCCATGTTTGGTGTTGTCCCAAAACGACTGTGGGAAAAACTCAATCCACCCGACGAAAACAACCTCTGCACATGGTCCATGCGCTGCCTTTTGATAGAAACAGATGACCGTAAAATATTGGTTGATACAGGTTTAGGTGACAAACAAGATGCTCGTTTTCGGTCGCATTTTGAGCCTTTTGGCAATGACACTCTTTTGCAAAGTCTTGAAAAACAAGGGCTTACAGCTAATGATATAACCGATGTTTTTTTAACGCATCTACATTTTGACCATTGTGGAGGTGCTATCTACAAAAATACTGAGGGGGTGCCTCAACCCACTTTTCCAAATGCAACTTATTGGTCAAACCAAAAACATTGGGATTGGGCCATGTCGCCAAACCCACGTGAACAAGCTTCATTTTTAAAGGAAAATTTTGAGCCGCTGAAGGATTGGGGTCTTTTGAAATTTGTTGAATTTGATAAGCAAGAAATTTTTGGAGGAGTAAGGATTCATTTTCAATACGGGCACACAGAAGCCATGATGGCTTTAGAAATTCAAATGGGTGATAAAACACTCTTTTATTGTGCCGATACGATTCCTTCATCGTGGCACGTCAATATGTCTTACGTAATGGCTTACGATGTGCGTCCGTTGGAAACCTTGAAGGAGAAAGCAACGATTTTGGAACGCGCTTATACTGAGGGGTGGAATCTAATCTTTGAACACGACCCTGCGACCGAATGTGCAACCGTCAAAAAAAATGAATCAGGACGGATAGTTTTGGACAAAAAATACCTTTTGAGTGAGGTAAATGATTTTTAGACTGTTATACGTATCGGATACTTTAAAAGTATTCGATACGTATAACACAATTTCACCCATCTCAATTAACATATTTCCTTTCAATTCATTTAATTGATTCAGTATTTTATTTTAAAATAAAAGTATTTTCAAAATTAAATCCATGCTTTTCGATTTAATAAAAAACAAAACAGCATAATTTTCAAAAACAGGACACATCAACTTACTTTCGTCTTTTAAATTTAGATCAAAACGTATCAACCAACTTAATTAACATTCATTTATGGAAGAATTGGCTGCGCTCACCAAAGCGCATACGGAACTTGTTCATTCTATTGACACCGTTTGGGTTGCCATCTGTGCGGCTCTTATTTTTCAAATGGAAGGCGGCTTTGCTCTCCTTGAAGCTGGCTTTGTCCGCTCTAAAAATGCCGTCAGTATCATTGCCAAAGTCATTATAGACATCATGTTTGGCGGCATTGCTTTCTATGCAGTGGGTTTTGGCATTGCCTACGGCGAATCGAATGGCTGGGGTGGCTTCGATGTCGGTATTCCTAATCGCGATTTAGGTTTGGGTTTAACCAT
>JANLQI010000470.1:0-1770 GCA_031367705.1 Saprospiraceae bacterium
GCTTTTTTCCTGCAAAAAAGACCTAACTTTTAGGACAGAGGCTTTTTATATTGAGAAGGATTCGACAACAGCTTATTTAGGGCAAAAAACGGTGAAAGTTATTTCCACTGATACATCTAATGGAACATATTGTTCTTCAAGTTTTGCTCGATTTGAGCGTTTATCAGGTTTAGGTTTTTATAAAGTTAGTTTTTCAAAAAATGGGATCATTCTATTATCTGTAATCGTCAATCCTAATCCTAACGGAGCTTTTGGAGATGCAAAAGTGGATTTATGCAATATTCTGCCATGTAGCACTAAAGAGTGCCCGACGGCATCGGACTTAATTCCTTTAATGAGTGTGGTTTATGATACATCATATACAAATACATTTACTATTACAAGAATTTATACCGAAAATGACTCAACGTCAGCATTTTTAGGTCAAGAAACGCTTAAATTAACTGTTAAAGACACCACAACTTCTTTTCGTTCTGTCATAGGCACATATACAGGTAGTTGTAAAGGTAATTTATTAGAAATTGAGAATCTGACTAACAAAACTGTAAAAATAGTTATTTATAATAAATTGGTACCCACTTTAATAGAATGGAAAAATATAGAGATTCCGCCAAGACAAGTAACAAATGAGAGGTTAGATTTAACCACTGGGGGTTTTTCTTGTTCATCTATTGGATGTTGTATCGATCCCTCGTTGGCAATACCTAAAATGAAAGTGACATACAATTGACCCCCTCAGTATAAAACATTAAAAATCAGACATTTAGCGTCTTGACGCTTTATAATATTCGATACTTTTTATTTTTTAAAATTTATAAAACGATAATAAAATGGTTGATGTAAGACCAGAAGAAATATCAGCGATACTCAAGCAGCAATTGAGTGGTTTCTCAACGGCAACCGAATTGGAACAAATCGGTACGGTATTGCAAGTCGGCGACGGTATTGCGCGCATTTATGGCTTGAACAACGTTCAAGCGGGTGAACTCGTCGAGTTTGAGAATGGCACACAAGCTATTGCTTTGAACTTGGAAGAAGACAACGTGGGTGTCGTATTGCTCGGTTCGCCCGATGGTATTAAAGAAGGTTCAACAGCACGCCGTACAAGCCGTATCGCTTCGATTCAAGTAGGCGAAGGTTTGATTGGTCGTGTTGTCAACACTTTGGGTCAACCGATTGACGGTAAAGGTCCAATTAAAGGTGTGAAATACGAAATGCCTTTGGAGCGTAAAGCACCGGGCGTTATCTTCCGTCAACCTGTAAACGAGCCCCTTCAAACAGGTATCAAAGCGATTGACGCGATGATTCCGATTGGTCGTGGACAACGTGAATTGATTATTGGTGACCGCCAAACAGGTAAAACTGCGATTGCCTTGGACACCATCATCAATCAAAAAGAATTTTATGAGCGCGGCGAACCCGTGTTCTGTATATATGTAGCGTGTGGTCAAAAGTCGTCAACTGTGGCGCAAGTTGCCCGCGTTTTGGAAGAAACAGGTGCGATGGCTTATACGGTTATCGTTGCTTCATCAGCTGCTGACCCTGCACCGATGCAGTTCTATGCACCATTTGCGGGTGCTGCGATTGGCGAATTTTTCCGTGATACAGGTCGTCCAGCCTTGATTGTTTATGATGATTTGTCAAAACAAGCGGTGGCTTACCGTGAAGTTTCTTTGTTATTACGTCGTCCCCCAGGACGTGAGGCATATCCAGGTGACGTTTTCTACCTCCACAGCCGTTTGTTAGAGCGTGCTGCAAAGGTTATTGCGA
>JANLQI010000502.1:0-9578 GCA_031367705.1 Saprospiraceae bacterium
ACCTGAGCCATTAAAATGCTTTTGTTAATACTTTCAGCCTTACGAGATACTCATAAGAAGTCGCAGGATTTTGCAAATCCAAATGTTCAAGCGAGCGCAACAAGCTGCCCATCACATATTTTTGTACCAAAGGCTGTTCGATTCCTTCGGTATAAATATCGCCCATTTTGTATTGATTGCTGAATTCTTTTTGCCATAAAGTATCGAAATCCTTTAAAGTTTCTTCGTTTTGCCCCCCCTCAGTAAGAAACTGCGAAATGGTATCTGCAGCATAAATCCCCGTTTGGATGGCATAAGAAATACCTTCTGCTGTAATCGGATTGACAAAACCACCCGCATCACCAATTAATATCAAATTGCCGCGCACCCTTGACCAACTGAAATCGCCAAAAGCTAAGGGTATCCTGCCACCTTTCAAAATGCCTTCTAATTTGGCATTTTTGAGCTTTTTTGAAGCGATTGGATGGTTTTCGACAAAGTCGTGGAGCAAGTTTTTGATATTGATTTTCCTGTCTTCAACAATGTTTTGAAACGTGCCGCCGCCAATATTAGCCGTTGTGGGCGAAGTCGGAAATATCCAAAAGTAGCCAGGCAGAATATCATCAGAAAAGTAAACTTCAATCGTATTGTTCAAATCCGTTACGTTGCTGTAATAGCCCCTGACGGCTAAGGCACTTGTCTTTGGGTCTTTGTTTTCTTGTCCTAAAATGGAATTGACACCTGTGGCATCAATGATAACAGCCGCTTTATAAGGCGTGTCTTTGCCTGAAACAGTAATACCCGTGGCTTTTGTACCGTCGTAGGAAAGACCTGTTACTTTGGTATCGGGCATGAAATTTACTGAGGGGTACGATATGGCATTCTCCAAAAGAATATTATCAAACTCATGTCGGCTGATAATATACGCTAAGGCTTCATCGCTTGGTGGTTTTTCAAAAACCAATTTGGTATTGTCTCTGAACACCAACGTGTATCCATTTGTCTGAAAAGGGCTATCAGACTTGATTTTAGTATCTAAACCCAAACGTTTCAAGGCGGGCATCGCTTTGTAAGTAATGCCATCACCACAAGTTTTGTCTCTTGGAAAACTTTCTTTATCAACCAAAAGCACTGTATGTCCTTTTTCACCAAGAATAGCGGCGGCAGAAGACCCTGCTGGCCCTGCACCTACGACAATCACGTCGTATTCATTCGTTTCTTTGAGCATCATATATATAAGTGTAAGTTTTCAATAATTGAAGCCCAAAGGAAATGAAAAAAGGTATAGCAAAGGGATTTGATTTAGATTTTGTTTACATTTAAAAAATAATTATAACAGATTTCAATTCAAATGTCGCATAGTTGCGTCCCGAAGTCGCATAGTTGCGTTCCAAAGTCGCATAGTTGCGTCCCAAAGTCGCATAGTTGCGTCCCAAAGTCGCATAGTTGCGTCCCAAAGTCGCATAGTTGCGTTCCGAAGTCGCATAGTTGCGTTCCGAAGTCGCATAGTTACTCCCCTGGATGGTAAGTCCGTTCACTGTTTTTCACCACATCTTCCTTGTAAAACAAGACATCTTTGAATTGCCCTTTGGTGTACATCTCCAATTGGTCATTAAAATGCTTGGAATTGATGTCGCCACTTTCACCACCTGCCAAAAGAGATTTTGCTTTGATTTTAGGCCCAAATTCTACGGCACAGACGAAGCTGTTACCACTTGTGCCATACCGTTTAATTGTTCCTTTTTTAAAATCGGATTTGAAAGCAGGTAAACAGCCCCACAATGAAGACGTAAATGGTACAGGCGTACTCGCTTGTTTGTCATCAAACGGATGATTGATGTCGCTGGAAATGCGTTGAAAACGATTGATGTCGCCCCACGGCACTTGCCATGTGCCAAAATTTGTTTTCAACTCATTCACAACAGTTAAAAGTTGCGGAAACAACTGTTCAGGCGTGGATGTGGCGGCAAAACGTTTGGTATTTTCTACTTGGTCGGTTTCGCCTTGGTCAATATACGTTTTTTGAATAATTGTATTTGATTTATGCGCCCATTCGATGGCTAATGTTGTCGCCACGGAGTTTGCGGCGGCGTGATAATCCCATTTTTTCAAAACAGCCATTGGTTCTGCCAAATCGGCATAACGACTGTCATTGGCTAAATTGTTTTTTTCATAAGATTGAATCAATGCAGGTATTAAAATCTCAAAAGCAGGCAAATAAGTATCATATCCAGAGGCAATCACTTTGTCTAAAGTGTATTTATCGCCTTGACTTAAGATACGCACAGCATTTACACCTCTAAAATTTTCACCGTCAGGTGCCATATAAGCCTCATAATGCTCTTTTTTAGGACTGTTTTCACCTGCACATGTATAAGGTGTGGAATTGCAATTCTGTAACCAACCGTTTGGTGGATTGTAGGAATGGACAATTTCTTCAACAGGGTGCAAACCTTTCCATTCTGTTGTGGAAGTTGAGCCGTCCATGACCTTTGCCCAATTCAAATTTTTGTTTCGAATGGGTACATAATTGCCATGCCAGTAAGCAATATTGCCTTTGTCGTCCGCAAAAACGGTATTATTTGAGGTATTTGCCTTCAAATCCATCGCTTTTTTATAATCTTCAAAACCTTTGGACTTTGTGCGCACCCAACTTTCCACCAAACTTGTTTTTGAGCGATTGAAAGACTTTAAACTCACCCATTTGCCGTCTCTTTTTGCCATAATGGGGCCGTGATGCGTCGCGTAAGTGGTGATTATTTTCGTCTTAAAGTTGCCATTTTCGACATATTTCAAAGCAATTTTCTTAACTTTTACAGGTTTTAACTTTAAATCATACTTGTAATACAACTTCTTATTTCTGGTGACAATATCTTCGGCATACATATCCGCCACATCCACATTGGAAGACGTGTGCATCCAGCCACAATGCTCATTGAAACCTTGATAAATGAAAAATTGTCCCCAAGTAACCGCGCCGTAGGCATTCAAACCTTCTTCGCTTTGGACATGAACTTCTGGACGAAAATAAAAGGTTGTATGTGGATTGATGTACAAAATAGCATTGCCCGAAGCCGTTTTAGAAGGTGCAAACGCAAAGCCATTTGAACCTGTTTGCATATCATGGTCTTTGGTTTTGACCGCAGAAGTCGAGTTGTCGCCAGTATAAAACTTTTTTAATTCTGCCACTGACAAATTCGCTGTACTAATGGCACCAATACTGCCATCTGTCCACAAAAGCGGATACCACGGCTGAAAACGTTGCAACAAAGCGGGTTTTACTGAGGGGTGTGTTTGAAGGTAAAAATTAGCACCTGCGGCATACGCATCCAACAATTTCTTGAGCCACGGCTCTGCATTTTTATATTCGTCTATGGCTTCGGTTTCACTTATCAAAAGACGGATTTGTAAATCATCATAAAGGCTCGACTCGCCTTTGATTTCAGAAAGCCGACCCAACTTTTCGATATAATTCATCTCAACGCGCTTGAAATCGTCTTCGCATTGGGCGTACAACAAGCCAAAGACCGCATCAGCATCCGTTTTACCATAAATGTGTGGAATGCCCCAATTATCTCGAATGATGGTCACTTGTTGCGCTTGCTTTTTAAAGCTGTTAATTTCAGCGGGCGTAAAGGTTTGAGCAAATAAGGAGATTGGAAAGAAGAAAAGTAAGAGTAATTTTTTCATGAAAATAGGTTTGATTTGGTAAAACACCCCCTCAGTATTTTTCACGTTTAAGGGTTTTTAAAATTAAGTTTAGCATATAAGAACGCCCGCAATTTAAACATAATACCGTTTGCTAATAAAATTTTAGGTGTTTAATTTTTAGCGGCGTATTATCACAAAGGACAGAAAATACATACGATGAGACATAAAAGTTATATTTGTGATATTTTAGTGACCTATTACCCTCACCTTTGTATCAAAAAATCACTCAATCTTATTTTAAAATCAAAAAATTAAAATCACATGGCTTCTTTTTTGAAATTCTTCGTTTTATCCATCATTACATTGTCTTGCGTTTCTAAAGGTGTAAAAACACCAGCAAGCGATATGTCTACGAATACCCCCTCAGTAACAGAGGAAATGACCAACATAGACACGTCAAAATTAGAAATAGCGACCCTCGCAGCGGGTTGCTTTTGGAAAATGGATGCTGCTTATCAACAATTGCGCGGCGTGACTAAAGTAGAAGTTGGCTATGCAGGCGGTACGGTCAAAAACCCTACTTACGAACAGGTTTGTACCCGAACCACCGGTCATGCCGAAACTGTTCAAGTCATTTTTGACCCGAAATTGGTGAGTTTCCGTGAGATTCTAAACGTTTTTTGGACAATTCACGACCCAACTGTTTTGAATCAAGAAGGAAACGACAAAGGCGACGACTACCGTTCTGTTGTTTTTTATCGGTCAGAAGCGCAAAAATCAATGGCTCAAATTGTTAAAGACAGCCTCGACAAAGTGCATTTGCACCCAAGGCCAATCGTAACGACGATAGAGCCGTTTAAAAACTACTATCGCGCTGAACAGTATCATCAAAATTACTACAACCAGCATCCGAATGAACCGTATACCTATAATGTCGTGCGTAAAAAAGTAGAACTTTTTGAAAAGGTTTTTGCTTCGCAACTCAAACATCAAAAGTGATAAGTGAGATGCTCCCTTTTTACTTTTTATTTATGAATTTGACAATAGCCTCAACCACCCCCTCAGTAAGCGGCAGCTCTGTTTGTTGATAGACCTTTTGCGCGCTCATCATATTGGCTTCACCGTCTTTTAAAACGTGGGTCATATTATCGAAATAAACAAGTTGAGCTTTGGGATTGGCTTTTGACAGAATTTCCGCTTCTTTGGGCAATACTTGGATGTCGTTTTTACCTGAAATAACCAGTATAGGCAGTTTGAGTTTTGAGATTTCTACTTGTGGTGAGTATTTCATAATAGATACCATGAATTTTTCAATACTTGGGTTTGCCAAACTTTTCAACATGGGCGGAAAAGAATCTACTTTTTCGCCCATCTTCCATTTATTATAGACTTCTTTGAGCTGTGGCACTAAAAACGGTGCTTGTTTACCGAGTTGTTCATAAATCATACTGTCCATGCTTTGCGCTGGGCCGCATAAAGAAATCAAGGCATCTGTTTTGGTCTTTTGAACAGTCAATAAAGCAATCAAAGAACCTTCCGAGTGTCCTGCAATAATGAATTTTGTAAAACGCCCTTTGCGTTTTATGGTTTTCAAAGTGTCCATCCAAAACGTTGCGTCGTTGACAAAATCGTCGAAAGTGACATCGGCTACCTTTTGCGTCATTTTACTTTTTCCGATATGGCGTTTGTCGTATCGAAAACTGGCAATACCTTTTGCCGCCAATCCTTCTGCTAACATCTTAAAAGTATTGGTTTTCAAGCCCAAAGCACTGTTGCAATCCCTATCTGTTGGTCCTGAACCCGCAATGATAAGCACAATAGGCATTCGTTTTACTTGAGTTGGCATAACTAAAGTACCTTCAAGCGAGCCATCTTTGAGCTTTAAGGTCAAAATTTCCTCTTTATACTGATGGTGCATCCTGATACCATCGGGAGGGGTCTGTGCGGTCGCAAAATTGTTTACAATTAAAAACATTAAAGCGACGATTAGCCAATTTTTCATATTCAAAAGTATTTTATGATTGTTGCATTATTTTGTTTTAAAAGAATATTCGATGGTAAAATTATTATTCAAAATGGTTTATAAAGAATCTCATGCAACTTTTTATAAAACACGCCATCTCTACGAAAAAATACGTAGCTTTGTTTTTAAACACAAATCCAATCATTAGGTGCTTTAAAGCATTGTTATTCAATGTCTTAACCCATCATCATTCATAAAAATACTCAATCATGAAAAAGAAGTTAATTATAGCTGTATTATCCATTTTAACCATAATGACCCAAGCACAAACAGCCAAAAAAGGGTTAATCGGCGGTGGCTGTGACGGTTGCGAACTTTATACTGAGGGGATGCCGACAAACTTGTCTTGGCAGACGACGATGGCGCAAGGCGAACAAGGTGTGAAAATTCATATCAGTGGAACGATTTTTAAAAAAGATGGTAAAACTCCTGCCGCAAATGTCATTTTATACCTTTATCAAACCGATAACGATGGTTACTACAAAGCGGCACCGAATCAAACGGAGGGAAAAAGACATGGCAGACTGAGGGGGTGGGTGAAAACGGACGACAAAGGGCGTTATGCTTTCACGACAATTCGCCCTGCCTCCTACCCAAATACAAAGTTCCTCGCGCACATACACCCGACAATTAAAGAACCGAACAAAAATGAATACTATATTGATGATTTTGTCTTTACGGATGACCCTAATTTGACAACTTCAGAAAAAAACAAAATGCCCAATCGTGGCGGCAATGGTATCGTCAAATTGACAAAAAATACTGAGGGGGTCTGGGTTGGCAAAAGAGACCTCGTTTTGGGATTGAATATTCCGAATTATTGGTAATTTAATGGTGCTGTTTCGATACCTCGCAGTTGGTGATGAAGGGTGAATTTAGACATTCTATGTCCTTTTGGGGAATACATTTTTATAGAAATTCAATTTATCATCAAAGCGCATACTTGCGTATAAAGGTGAGGGTGAAGGCAGGGCGATACAAGGATGTGAAGGATACCATTTTTGAAAAATCTTTGCTACATCTATGCCGGTACAAAAGACGTTTTTTATGTCGTTTTCCTTGAAAATGCGTTCAAATTCGGCATTATTCCAGACAATATCTGTCAAATCGCTGTCCAAATTCGATTGTTTTTTTCGCCGACAGGCGTGAATTAAATCCAATAAACCGATGTTTAAATCTTGAAACAACTGCTTTTTATGGTCTCTTGTAGGTAATTCAACAGCGTATAATTGTTCCATAATCCGCCAAAATTGATTCCTGCCGCCGTAGCTGAAAGCCGTCACATCTGCTTCGTTTTCTTCATTTGAACGTTGAGAATATTGCCGGCCTGCGAATGTTCCGACGACTAAATATTGGACATTTTGAGGAATGAAATTGCCAAAGGGGTGGTATTCTAAGGTCATTTTCAAGCAAATTTTAAATATAAAACGACCAACGTTCCTATCAAAGCTGGCATCGCTTGCACATAAAATATTCGTTTCCCAGCCGTCATTGCCCCATAAATACCTGCCACACTGACGCATAAAAGGAAAAACAGCGCAACATTCAAATGCCAATCCATTTCGGAAATAAAGAGTGACCAAATCAAACCCGCTGACAAGAAGCCGTTGTAGAGTCCTTGATTGGCTGCAAGGGTTTTAGTTGGTTCAAACAGCGAAGCGTCGAGGCTTCTGAATGTTTTTTTACCCAATGTCGTCCACGCGAACATTTCCATATACAAAATGTACAGATGCTCGATGGCTATGAAAGCGATTAAAAAATTGGCGATGATATTCATGATGAATGATGATTTTTTAGACCACAGATGAGACTGATTCGACTGATTTTCACTGATTTTGTTTGAAAAGAAATCAGCGAAAACCAGTCGAATCAGTCTCATCTGTGGTCTAAAAGAAATTAAACAGACTACATTGTTGAGAAATTAGCGAAAGTTACTGAAGGGGTCTTTTTGGCATTCAAAAGTTGACGTATCGCTATCAAATGAGAAAAGATGACAATTGGAACGATGACCGAAGGCAACCAAACAAAAGGGAATTTTAAAACGCCAATATTCGGTTGATTGAAAGCAAATCGCTGAAAAGGTGTAGGTGCTGACAAAATGCCGATGGCAACGACATTGAGTACCAATAGCAAACAGACGAAATTCCAAATTAAATTAATATTCCATTTGACTTCACTGTTTTTAAAAGCCCATAATGCTAAAGGTAAAGCTGTTAGACCTGACAAAATATCAAAATTACGTCCTTCAAATGTCATTGAACGCGGTATTTGTTCGTTTAAAAACAGCCAAAACAATACAATTTCGACTGGTACACGACAAATATGTATCAATGTTAAGTCTTTTAAAGGCAATCTGTCAATGAAGTTTTGCCCTTTTTTTGTCACTAAAAAATATATCATTGTAACGAATGCCGGAACAACAGCAAAGAAAAGACGCGGAGGCATCGTATCTGTTTTTAAATAAAAACCACTGGCAGCGAGGAAGCCTTGCAGGGCAATCCAAGCCACTAAACCTATTAAAATTTTATTGGCAATTGTCGAAGATACTCTTGCACACGTCCGATAAAACAAGGCGACAGTAAGTATTGTGGTTAAAATGAAAATGATTGAGACATAAAAAGGTATATCCATATTTTTACTTTTTAGTATTAATTTTGGTTAGGCTTGTGTTTATTTATTTTAACAAAGATAGTAGTATTGGTTAAAAAAAATAAAGGTGTGAAAAAATTCTCGTTTTCAAGTGAAAAAGTGGTTTTGAGAATAAAAAAGTTCAAACATAGTTTTGAGATTGCAGAGAAAACAGCGGAATATGAAAAGTTTCCCGTTCTGAATGTGCTAAACTTAACGAAACAAGTATCTTTACCGCTAAAAAAATGGTGATATGAAACCGACTATTCATACTTTAGACTTACATTTTCTGGGTCATGCGGAAACCGTAGCCGCTTATCTGATTGTTGTTGATGGCGAAGCCGCTTTAGTTGAATCGGGCCCTTATTCAACTTTCGAGTCCTTGAAAACAGCTTGTTCTGCTGTTGGGCATCCCCTAGAAACGATAAAAAAAGTCTTTTTGACGCATATTCATTTCGACCATGCAGGTGCGGCTTGGGCTTTGGCAGAAATGGGTGCAACGATATATGTGCATCCTTTTGGTGAAAAACATTTGATTGACCCATCAAAGCTGTACAATTCAGCACGGCAGATTTATCAAGACCAAATGGATACACTTTGGGGCAAAATGGAAGGTATTGCGAAGGAAAAAATCCATGCGACTACACATGGCGAAAAAATTCCTTTGGGCAATACTGAAATTATTGCTTGGCACACGCCTGGTCATGCAGTACATCACATTGCTTGGCAATTAGATAAAGATTTGTTTACAGGCGATGTCGGGGGTTGCAAAATCGGAACAGGTATTGTTGTGCCGCCTTGTCCGCCGCCTGATATTGATATAGAAGCATGGGTCAATTCTATAAATTTGATTAAATCTTTAAAAGTCAAACGTTTACACCTCACCCATTTTGGGCAAGTGACGCAAATTCAAAAACATCTGACACAGTTGGAAAAGCGACTGCATCGTTGGGCAAACTGGATGCGTCCACGTTTTGAAAAAGGCATGACCGCCAGCGACATTACGCCTCTTTTTCAAGCATTTACAGATAAAGAATTAGCTCGATATGGCATCGTAGGCGAACATAAAGCGCAATACGATTCTGCCAATCCAGCTTGGATGTCGGTCATGGGCTTGATGCGGTATTGGCATAAAAAAAGTAGATAATGGATAATGGATAATGGATAATGGATAATGGATAATGGATAATGGATAATGGATAATGGATAATGGATAATGGATAATGGATAATGGATAATGGATAATGGATAATGGATAATTTACAGTTATTATCCATTATCAACTATCCATTATCCA
>JANLQI010000510.1:0-18856 GCA_031367705.1 Saprospiraceae bacterium
CGTCGCATCTGTGGTCAAAATAAAATCATTTATCATTTTCATCAACTCAAAAGCTCATGAAAAATCGCTTTTTACTCGTGCTGTCGCTTTTTATATTGTTAAGTACCCCCCTCAGTAAAAACGCTCAAAAAACCACTTTTGACCTACTCATTCGCAATGGAAAAGTGATTGATGGCTCTGGAAACCCTTGGTTTCGGGCAGATATTGGGATTTTAGATGGTAAAATCGCTGCCATAGGTCGCTTTGATTCGACCCAAGCAAAACGAACGATTGATGCTAAAGGCATGGTCGTTTCGCCCGGTTTTATTGATGTACATACCCATGCAGAGGACGGTATTAAACGTGTGCCAACGGCAGATAATTTTATTTTAGATGGTGTAACATCCATCATTACAGGCAATTGTGGCAGTTCAGAAGACAATTTGACTGATTTTTTTAAAAAAATAATGGAGAAAGGTGTGTCTGTTAACATCGGTTCTTTCATCGGTCATAACAATGTGCGGCGGCAAGTGATGAAACGAGCGATGCGCGACCCTACGCCCAAAGAACAAGCAGAAATGGAACGCCTCGTTGAAAAAGCGATGAAACAAGGGGCGGTGGGTTTATCAACGGGTTTGATTTATATTCCAGGCACGTATTCCAAAACGCCAGAGGTGGTGGGTTTGGCTAAAATAGCGGCTAAATATGGCGGTATTTATACGTCTCACATCAGAAATGAAGGCGAAAAGGTGGAAGATGCCATTGCGGAAGCCATTACAATAGGTCGTGAAGCGCAAATTCCCGTTGAGATTTCTCATTTTAAAATCTCTTTCAAACCGCTTTGGGGCAAAAGCACCGAGACGGTGGCGATGGTTGAAAAGGCACGACAAGAGGGTATTGATGTCAATATTGACCAATATCCATACACTGCCAGCAGCACAAATATGGGTACGATGCTGCCCAGTTGGGCATTGGCAGATGGCGACTCGGCGATGAAAGCCCGTTTTGAAGACCCCTCAGTACATGCGAAAATTAAAGCCGAAATGATTGAAAGTTTGACAAAAGACCAAAGGACGAATTGGGATTATGCTATCGTCGCGCGTTGTGTGGCTGACCCAAAAATGGACGGTAAATCGGTTTCAGACATCAATATACTGAGGGGTCGTCAACCGACTGCCGAGGATGAAGTAGAGACCGTTTTTGAACTTTTGGCAAAAGGCGGTGGGCAAATGATTTATCATAAAATGAGTGAAGAAGACGTTGACATCATCCTTAGGTATCCAAACACGATGATTGCAAGCGATGCGGGCGTTCAGGTCTTTGGATTTGGTGTGACGCATCCGCGTGCTTACGGCACAAATGCGCGTGTTTTGTCGCGTTATGTGCGTGAACGCAAGACATTGACCCTTGAAGACGCGATTCGGCGCATGACTTCTTTACCTGCACAACGGTTTAGAATTGATGATAGAGGTTTGCTGCGAGTGGGCTATGCGGCGGACATTCTTGTCTTTGATGAACAGACAGTGAGCGATAAAGCGACTTTTGAACGACCCCATGCCTATTCCGTTGGGTTTCAATGGGTTGTGGTCAATGGGCAAGTAACTGTCGAAAATGGGCAACATAATGAGGCGAAAGCGGGGAAAATCATCTTTGGTAAAGGTTTTTTGAAGTAAAATATGACGAATATCAGTAAAATAAACAAAAATCTATTTGTATCTTTGTGCATTACCGTTAATTAAAGAAGGTTTTTCATAAATCTTCTTTTCATTTATACGTAAAAAAATCTTATTTTATAATTAAACTTAAATTCTACCATCTATGAATTCACAAGCGAAATTACTCATTTTCCTTGCTTTTATCTCATTGACTTCTTGCGTTTCAAAAAAACAATTTTTGAAATCTCAAGATGACCTAAAAATTGCGAATGAGCAATTGGGCAAATGTGGAGAAAGCCTTAACGACTACATGAAACGCCTTTCAGCTTGTAACCAAGAAACTGAAAGACTCAAAGGCGAAATCAAAGCGTCACAAGGAACGGTGCAAGTACGCGAAGAGCAAATTAAGGATTTGAAAGACCAAATCACAGACATCAGAAAATCACGCGACAATCAAGTGCAGCAAGTGGGCGATTTGACGGTCTTATCACAATCTGCCAGCAATAACATCAAAACTACGTTGGATCAATTGGAAGGTAAAGACAGATACATCAAATACCTTCAAGCAGCTAAAACAACTGCGGATTCAATCAATTTGGTTTTGGCCGTCAACTTGAAAAGTGTGTTGAAAGACGGTATTGACGACCAAGATGTGGATATTAAAGTTGACAAAACGGTTGTTTTTATCAATTTGTCTGACAAAATGCTTTACACAAGTGGTAGTGCGAACATCACGGCAAGAGCCAATGATGTTTTGGGCAAAATTGCTAAAATCGTTGAATCAAGACCTGATGTTGAAGTCATGGTTGAAGGTTATACGGACAATGTGCCAATCAAAAACGCTTGTTTTGATGACAACTGGGATTTAAGTGTAAAAAGAGCAACATCAGTTGTTCGTGCTTTACAAAAGAATTTCAAAATTGATCCAAACAAATTGATTGCTGCGGGTCGTGGCGAATACAATACTTTGGCGGACAATGCTACTGCGGAAGGTCGTTCAACCAACCGTCGTACACGTATCATCATCATGCCTAAATTGAATCAGTTTTATGATTTGTTGAACCCAGCGAACGTGCCGGGTGCAGGTAAATAAGGAATATTAAAACGCCTTATTTTTAAAATACAAGGACTTGGTAGTATGTGCTACCAAGTCCTTTTTTTGTACTTTTATGCGTATTTTATCCTCTACTTCTCGCATTTTAAATCAATTTATATGAAACACGATATTATTTCTTTTGATGAATGGAAAAATCGAGGCGTTAAAGAAGGACAGGAATATGCTGTGCTAACCGCAGAAATTGCGCGTGGTACTTTTGGTTTAACACCCTCTCAACATGCGAAATTAAAGGGTTTGGAAAAAGAAAACTTACGTGACCACATGACAAACCTTGAACTCATTTTTACGATGCTTGGTGAAGATGCCACACGAAGCTATACTGTTGAAGAAAATGCAAAAGGCTTTAATGATAATTTTGATGCAGCTCAAAAAGGTGGACATGCGGCAGGTGGCGCACGTATGAGTTTTGAAAAATTGAGAAATCAAACAGTGGTTAGTTCAGATAACTATCTACATTTGAAAGGGGAGGATGAGACGAAATTATTGGACGAAAAGAAGGATGAAATTGATTGATTATCAATAGTTTATGCAAATTTATTTAAACAAAAAAACATTTATTATGCAAATTTCAACTAAAAACATCCGCCTTTATGCGGGGCTTATTTCTGCATTTATTCTTATGTCTGCCGCCTCTTGTAAAAAAACGCAAGGTGGCGACACGCCTTTAATACCCACAACGCCAAACCGTGTTTTTTACACACCCGATAAATTTGTGATGGGTGCTGACCTCTCTTACGTCAATCAAGTGCAAGACTATGGTGGCGTTTTCAAGGATTCAACGAAGGTAAAAGACCCGTTTGTGTTGTGCAAAGAACGTGGCACAAACCTCGTGCGGGTGCGCTTATGGCATAACCCAACATGGTCAGCACCATTGAACAATGGTAAAATGTACAACGACATTGTTGACGTGGCGAAAACCATCAAACGTGCTAAAGACGCGGGTATGACCGTCAATCTCGACCTGCATTATTCAGACATTTGGGCAGACCCGAGCAAGCAAGATGTACCAAAAGCATGGGAGGGGCTACCCCTCAGTATTTTGAAGGATTCGGTCTATAACTACACTATTTCGGTCTTAAATTACTTGAAAATAAGGAATTTAACGCCTGAAATGATACAAATTGGCAACGAAAACAATAATGGTATGTGTTGGCAAACAGGTAAAATTGTCAATAATAACTTCCAACCTTTTGCGGATTTATTGAAAAGCGGTATCAAAGCCGTGCGTGATTTTTCAACCACTTCGACCATAAAACCACAGGTCATTATCCATGTTGCCCAGATGCAAAATGCAGAATGGTGGGCAGATGGTGTCATTACTAAAGGAGGGGTAACAGATTATGATATTTTGGGTTTGTCCCATTATTATCAATGGTCAACGGTGAACAATATGGCGGATATTGGGACGGTCATTAAAAATTTAAAAACCAAATACGGTAAAAAAATAATGATTGTCGAAACCGCTTATTCTTGGACAACTGCCAATGCGGACTCATATAATAACATCATGTCCGACCCATCGAAGACCCCTCAGTATCCGTTGACTTCGGAAGGGCAATACAATTACATGAAGGATTTGACGCAGACGGTTATCACAGCAGGTGGTACAGGCATCATGTATTGGGAACCTGCTTGGATTACGTCTTCGATGAAAGACCTTTGGGGAACAGGGTCAAGTTGGGAAAACAATGCGCTGTTCGATTTTTCTGGAAATGCTTTGCAAGGGTTTGATTTTATGACGTATGCGTATAAATTTTGAGAAAATTATAGGTTCATAAACATTTTCCGATAAGCCAAAGGACTATGCCCCAAAGCATTTTTAAATTGTTTATTGAAAAAAGAAATATTGCCAAAGCCGCTTTCAAAACAAATATCTGATACCGATTTTTCTGTTGAAGTCAACAACTGACAAGCGTGTTTAATGCGAAATTCAGTTACAACCTCAACCAAAGTCTTGCGGGTCATTTTTTTAAAATAGCGACAAAAAGCCGTTGGCGTTAAGTGGGCAACGGCTGCAATTGTTTCTAAATCAATGTCTTGTGTGTAGTTGGCAATAATAAAAGCATAGACTTTTTGGAAACGTTCCGTATCAATTGGCGATAGGGTAGTGGTCGAAAATTGCGGGTCAATCAATTCCGTTTCGTTTGAAATAGCTATTGTTTGAAGAATATCAAGGAGTTGTAAAAGTTTTTGAAACGCGTTTGTTGCCGTTGCAAAAGACATTTTATCGGCAATCACATCACGTGTTTTGCCTTTAATCAAAATGCCCGATTGTGCTTTTTGAAATAGATATTGGATAGCCACTATTTCTGGAATGTCTAAAAAAGACGTGCCTAAAAAGTCGGTTTTGAATTGAATAACAACAGATTTCGCCAATTCAGTTTCCGTTTGCACCCCCTCAGTATTAATCCAAGAATGAGGCACATTTTCGCCCAACAAAACCAAATCACCTGCTGCGAAATCGCTGACTTGCCTGCCTACAAAACGTTTCCCTTTGCTGCTTTCTATAAACGTCAATTCCAATTCAGGGTGGTAGTGAAAAGGCGCATCGAATTTCGGCAAATTGAATTGCCTAAGGAAAAAAGAACTTTCTATATTGTCGCTCAACTGCTCGTAAGTTGCCTTCATTTTTAGCTAATTTTAGCGTTTATATAAACTTAAATTCAAAAGAAAGGTAAAATTACACCATTATTTGCAAATACAGACAAAGGTTAGGTTTAGGATTTGCTGTTATTTTGCATCGTAATTAGACACGAATTTCACGGATTACACGAATTGATTTTTAATTCGTGTAATCTGTGAAATTCGTGTCGGTAAGTAATTTTTAACAATTTAAACATTTCCATAATGAAAAATAAGCTCGACCAACCTTACGAACTTTCGCAAGAAGCCATAGAGTTTTTTCAAAAAAACCGCTACATCAAACTCAAAAACGTGTTTGATGCAGAGACTTTGGCTTATTACAGCACATTTATCAGCGAAAAAGTAGCAGAATTGAACAAAAACGACAAACCGCTTGACGCACGAGATACTTATGGCAAAGCGTTTTTGCAAATTTTCAACCTTTGGCGTGAAGACGAGACGATTAAAGAATTTGTTTTCAGCAAACGCCTCGGCAAAATTGCGGCGGATTTGATGCAAACCGACGGTGTGCGCATGTATCACGACCAAGCCCTCTACAAAGAAGGCGGCGGCGGCATCACCCCTTGGCACGCCGACCAATATTACTGGCCCCTCAGTAGCGACAAGACCGTGACGGCTTGGATTCCGCTTCAAGCGATACCTTTGAACATGGGGCCACTCGAATTTAGCGCAGGTAGCCACGTCATTGTGGATGGCAGAGAATTGGCTATTGGCGACGACAGCGAAGTGCTAATTCAGAAAAAACTGCGTGTAACAGACTTTGCACACGTCATTGAACCGTTCGATTTAGGCGAAGTGAGTTTTCATTCAGGTTGGGTTTTCCATAGAGCGGGGGCGAACCAAACCGATGACATGCGGAAGGTGATGACCGTTATTTACATGGATAAAGACATGCTTTTAAGGAAACCTGAAAACGAAAATCAAATCAACGATTGGAATACTTGGTGTCCAAATGCAAAAATTGGAGAAGTGATTGACACGCCTTTGAATCCTATTATTTATCAAAAGTAGGTTAAATTCTGCCAAAAAGACCCCCTCAGTATTTTTGCTAAAAACAGATAAAAATGATAAAATGTAAAGCCGCTATTGCAGACGGTAAAGGCAATTTTTCAATCCAAAATATAAGTGTCAACGACCCACAAGGCGACGAAGTTTTAGTCCAAATCAAAGCCGCAGGAGTCTGTCACACCGATTGGGATTCGCAGTCGTGGGGCAAGCCTTTGGTGATGGGACATGAAGGCGCGGGCGTGGTGGTTGCCTTTGGAAATCGTGTGAAATCACTACAAATTGGCGATAAAGTGATGCTTAATTGGGCAATTCCATGTTATGAATGTTTTCAATGTCAAGAAGGCAATCAGCATATTTGCGAGCGCAATTCGGCTGTTACGGCCGGTAATAAATTGAGCGAAGGACACGCTGTTTTTGAATCTACAACCTATAACAATGTGCCGATAGAACGGGCGTTTAGTCTCGGCACAATGTCCGAATACACCCTTGTTCGTGAAGCGGCTTGTGTGAAAATGCACGTCGAAATGCCGTTTTCTTCCGCAGCGATTGTCGGTTGTGGCGTGATGACAGGCTATGGTTCGGTGGTCAATGCAGCGAAAGTGAAAGCGGGAACGTCGGTAGTGGTGCTTGGTACTGGCGGCGTGGGTTTGAATGTGATTCAAGGCGCGCGTATCTCTGGTGCGAATAAAATTATTGCCGTTGATGTCAATCCTTTACGCCTCGAAATGGCAAAAGAATATGGCGCAACGCATACCGTTTTGGCAGAAAAAACGGATAAAGGCTTGATAAATGCTGCAAAAGTCGTCAAAACGATGACAAATGGACGTGGTGCAGACTATGCTTTTGAATGTACCGCTATCCCCGAATTGGGCGCAGCACCTTTGGCGATGGTTAGAAATGCGGGTACAGCTGTTCAAGTCAGTGGTATCGAACAAGAGATTGTGATTGATATGAACCTCTTTGAATGGGATAAAATTTATATAAATCCTTTGTACGGGAAAGCACGTCCACAAATAGATTTTCCTATTTTGCAAGACCTTTATGCCAAAGGTGATTTGATTTTGGATAAAATGGTGACGCAGACTTACCCCCTCAGTAATTTAGCCCAAGCGTTTGCGGATATGCATGCAGGACGCAATGCGAAAGGGGTGATTGTTTTTTAAATTTTCAACACATAGTCACAGTAGAAAATATAGCTTGTTTTTCATTAAAAGATGATAAATAAAGCTATGTTTTCTACTGTGACTATATGTTTATAAAATAAACCTAAAATGACTGAATTTTTCACAACAAGAATTGGCGATTTTAAAGACTTTAGTTTCATTACCGTCAAAAGTAATGTGCTTAAAAAACGCGCAGACATCAGCGTTTTTACCCCCCTCAGTATAAATGGTATTTTAGAGCAAAATATACCAATAGTCATTCTTTTGCATGGCGTTTACGGCAGTCATTGGGCGTGGTCAATGAAAGGAAAAGTACATGAAACAGCACAAAAGTTGATAAATGAAGGCAGCATAAAACCCATGATTCTCGTCATGCCGTCCGATGGTTTGTTTGGTGACGGCAGTGCGTATGTACCTCATAAAACAGAAAATTATGAAAAATGGATTGTTGAAGATGTGATTCAAGTGGTCAAAGAACAGATGCCGCAAGTGAATAATGATTCACCTATTTTCATCGCAGGTCTTTCGATGGGGGGATTTGGGGCATTGCGTTTGGGTGCGAAGTACCCCTCAGTATTTCGGGCATTTTCAGGCTTATCTTCGATTACACATTTCAATCAAATGGCTCATTTTGTAGCAGATTTTGATGATTTGAAAGATAAAGCCCTTGAACAAGACGGTGTTTTGGATTTTTTAATAAAAAACAAAGACGTTTTACCGCCTTTCCGCTTTGATTGTGGTGAAGATGATATTTTGATTGAATACAATCGGAAGTTGCATAATGATTTAGAAATACATAAAATACCGCATCTTTACGAGGAGTTTTCGGGGGAACATTCTTGGGATTATTGGACGGAGCATATTGCCAAAACCCTTGTGTTTTTTAATCAATTTTGTTGAAAAATCATGCCGTTTGCACAACTTCTTGTATAAACGTCCAATCGCTTTCAGAAAAAGCAGGTGGCGCAGGTTCTTTCGTATAATCAATGGACAAATGGTACAGACTGCGTTCAAAAATCATTTCCATTGCCTTTTCTAAATCCAAAACAACATCGGCATCGGGTGCGAGCAATGGCACTGGCAAAACGGGTAGTTTGTCTTGAACATTGAAAGACCAAATTGCCGCTTTATTGGTTTTCGCTCTTAACAATAGGGCTTGATAGTGCGATGCGTGTTTTTTAGCCGTAAAAGGACGAATACCCCGTCTTAATAAGTCAATTTCTAAAACATGAACGCCATTTCTATGCAATTCGTCAACTTTTGTGCGATAATCCGTCAAATTCGGGTTGCGTTTATTGACGGGTGATAGTATTTCGATAGCCGTTACTAATTTGTTATAAGCAGTATCTCTGACTTCAACTATTGGTACACGGAGTGTAATGGGCAGTTTATAAGGCATCAAAACAGTCGGTTCTGTTAAGGTTGAGTTGCCATAAGTAGCTGTTGGTTCTTCAAGCGTTTGGTTGCGTTGCATCAATTCCACATCTGGATAAGTGATGCCAATTTCAGATTCTGGCTCATAGTCCATTATGGTCGCAATAGCGATGCGTGCCACATATTTAGGCGTAATCTGTGGTGCTAATAATGCCCTAATAGCCGATGCCAATTCTTGATGTACATCGGGCCAAATATATCCTTCAAGCCAAGGATTCATGCCAGGAAATGGTGATTTCATTGTTCTAATTTTTCTTTGAAATGACAAAAATAACGAATTATTGGGAATTAAGGGTTTTAAAAAAGAACACTTCAAAAGTCTAATTCGGAGATAAAAATGCAAAGAATATTGCAAAACAACCCCTTTTTTCAAAATTTTATACCTTAAAATGTTCCACTCTCCAAAAGTGGTAACGCTATTTTCCAATGTGGTACTTTACCAGAGGTACTCTTTCCTTAGTTTTACACATTGATTATTTCTGTCGCTCACTCAATTAATAGATAAACAGCTAACCAACATGAATCAGTTGCTAAAAACGGCTCTATTTTTCCTTTTTTTACTGAGGGGGGGTATGAGTCTTGAAGCTCAACCAATTGATATTCAGAAGGTGCATCCTTTGAATTGGTACGTCGGAATGCTCAACCCAAGTTTGCAAATTTTAATTTATGGTAAAAACGTTTCGGCATCGAAGGTGTCTTTGAAGCCTTACACAAGTGTATCGCTTCGCGCCGTTCAGATAGTCGAAAACCCGAACTATCTTTTTTTGGATATAACGATTGACAAAACGGCACAAGCGGGCGTTTTAGAATTCGTCTTTTCAAAAAATGGAGAAACAGTAACCAAAAACTACGAACTGAAAAATCGTTCGGCGAAGCCACAAGGTCTGTCGCCGAGCGATTTGGTTTATTTGATTATGCCCGACCGTTTTGCCGATGGTGACCCAGCGAATGACCGCTTTTCTAACCTAAAAGATACCATTTGTAATCGTCAGGAACATTCCTTGCGGCATGGTGGTGACTTGAAAGGTATTGTCAATCACCTCGATTATCTCAATGATTTAGGAGCAACTGCTTTGTGGCTAACGCCTATTTTGGAAAACGACCAACCTATTGGTAGCTCTGGTGGGCGGACTTACAGTTCTTATCATGGTTATGCTTTCACAGACCATTATCAAGTTGACCCGCGTTTTGGCGGCAACGCAGCCTATCTCGACTATACAAAAGCGGTACATGCCAAAGGTTTGAAAGTGGTACAAGATGCCGTTTACAATCATAGTGGCAGTGAACATTGGTTTTTCAAGGACTTGCCCATGCATGATTGGGTCAATCAATGGGACACTTACACAGGCTCTTCGCATCGCAATCAAACACTGCTCGACCCTTATGCGTCAAGTTCCGACAAAAAACTCATGTCTGACGGTTGGTTTGTGAAGACCATGCCCGATTTGAACCAACGCAATCCTTATTTAGCGACTTACCTGATTCAACATGCTATTTGGTCAACGGAATATTTCGGCGTGGATGCTTGGCGCATTGACACCTATATGTATTGCGATTTGGATTTTATGAACCGTTGCAACCAAGCCTTGATGGACGAGTTTCCAAATGTCTTTATGTTTGGCGAGTCGTGGGTGGGTTCTGTAATGAATCAAGCGTATTTTGTTAAAAATCGCTTGGATTTGCCTTTTAAATCCAATCAATTGGGTGGTTGTGATTTTCAGATATTTAATGCCATGAAAGAGGCATTGACCTCAAAAGCGAAGTGGAATGATGGCGGTGTGAATAAATTGTATCAAACCTTGGCGCAAGATTTTGTCTATCAAGATGCGACACGCAATGTCATATTTTTGGAAAACCACGACACAGATAGATTCTTAAACGTTATCAATAATGATGTCCAAAAGTTCAAAATGGGTATGATTTGGCTGTTGACACTGAGGGGTATTCCACAGGTCTATTATGGTACTGAAATCGGTATGAACAAGTCACGGCAGCGCAGCGATGGCGATGTCAGAGAGGACTTTTTAGGCGGTTGGACGGACGATAAAGTCAATAAATTTACCACCTCTGGTAGAACTGAGATAGAAAATGAGTATTTTAATTTTTTCAAAAAATTAGCTAATTACCGCAAGCAGTCTCCTGCTTTGACACAAGGCAAAATGATGCAATTTACGCCAAAAGAAGGTGTTTATACCTATTTCCGTTATACAGACAAGCAAAAAGTGATGGTCGTTTCCAATACAAATGATAAAGAGATGGTCATAAAAACGGACGCTTACAGCGAAATACTGAGGGGCGTAAAATCAGGGCAAAACATAGTAAATAACGAAACAATTTCAGATTTATCTGTCTTGACAATCCCTGCTCAAACAGCATGGGTTATAGAATTAATGTAACAAACAAGTGAGGATGATTTTATTCATCATTCATCATTTATCATTCATCATTATAAAAGTATTTATTTAACTAAACTATCAAATTGTATGAAAAAATTACGTTTACAAAATGGGTTCATACGACATCTTTCTAATTGGCAAAAGGTACTCTTCCTAATGCTTTTTGGGTTGGCGATGACCCCCTCAGTAATGGCACAACGCACAGTCACTGGTACAGTGACGGGTGCAGACGGTGCGGGTGTTCCAAGTGCCAGTGTTGTCGTGAAAGGTTCGACTAACGGCACAATAACAGATTTAGATGGTGCTTTCAGTTTGAAAGTGCCTGAAAATGCTGTTTTGGTCATTTCTTCTATTGGTTTGTCAACCATAGAGGTGGCTGTTGGTAATCAATCGGTTATCAAAGTGAAATTGGCAGAAGATGCGACAACGCTTGGCGAATTGGTCGTTATCGGTTATGGTACGCAAAAGCGTAAAGACTTGACGGGTGCTATTGCGACTGTCAACGAAAAGGATTTCCAAAAAGGTAATATTGCTTCGCCCGAACAACTCATTGCGGGTAAAATCGCAGGTGTCGCTGTTACGCCCGGTAGCGGTGCGCCAGGTTCTGGTAGCCGTATCCGTATTCGTGGTGGTTCATCACTTTCCGCCGACGACCCACTTATTGTTGTGGACGGCGTGCCTTTGGCAACAGGCGGCATTGGCGGTATCGCTAATGGTTTGGCATTGATAAATCCAAACGATATTGAAAGTATCAACGTCTTGAAAGACGCTTCGGCAGCGGCTATTTATGGCTCGCGTGCCTCAAATGGTGTTATCATCGTAACGACTAAAAAAGGTCGCAAAGGCGATGCTTTCCATGTGGGTTTCACCACAGTATTGTCTTCGGCTCAACCTGTAAAATATGTTGATGTACTGACGGGTGATGAATTGAGAACGTTGGTTAATAAAGTTGGTAATGCGACTCAAAAAACATTGTTAGGCACAGCAAATACGGATTGGCAAAAGTTGATTTATCGCAATGCTTTCAGCCACGACGAAAACTTGAATTTTTCAGGAACAGTCGCAAAAGTGTTGCCTTTTCGCTTGAATTTGGGTTATTTAGACCAAAATGGTATTCTTTTGAATTCAAATATGAACAGAAAATCTGTCACTTTGAATGTCAACCCACGCCTTTTTGACGACCATTTGAAAGTGGATTTCAGCTATAAAGGTTCTTTTGCAAAAAGTAAATTTGCAGACCAAGGTGCGATTGGTGGTGCGGTTTTTTTCGACCCCACAAAGTCGCCGTACACCAGTAAAGACGCTTATCAAGGCTATTTTGAATGGTTAAACCCTGACGGTACTTTGGCTACTTTGGCAGGACGCAATCCATTGGGTTTGTTGAACTCAAGACAAGATGTGAGTGATGTTAACCGTCATATTGCAAATGCGATTGTGGATTATAAATTCCATTTTTTCCCTGATTTGAGGGTCAATATGAATGTCGCTATTGACAAAGCTTATACAGATGGTTATACCAAAAAAGACAGTACAGCGGCTTCTGCATCGGCTGTGAAAGGAGTTAACAATACTTACACTCAAGAACGGACGGCTAAAACGTTTGAGTCTTATTTGAACTATACCAAAGAAGTCAGCGGCTTCCGTGCGGATATTATGGCGGGTTATGGCTACCAAGACTTCTACTTTGAAGGTGTTAATAATTATTTCAACTTAAAAGGTGTGCGTCAAGGCGATACGATTCCTTCTGCTATCAAGCCTAAAAGCCAATCTACTTTGGTTTCGTTCTTTGGTCGTGCGAATTTTAGTTTCAAAGACCGCTATTTGATGACCTTTACAATGCGTCGTGATGGTTCTTCAAAATTGGCACCGGGGCATAAGTGGATTACCTATCCTGCCGTTGCTTTGGCTTGGCGTATGACAGAAGAAGGCATTGGCAAGGACTTGTTTTCTGATTTGAAATTGCGTGTAGGCTATGGTGTTACAGGTCAACAAGACGGTATTGATGATTATAACGGACTAAAAAGATTTTCTTTAGGAGGTAATACAGCGCAATATCCTTTCGGAAATGCTTATATTTCTACATTGCGTCCAGAAGGTTTCAACGAATTATTGACTTGGCAAAAAACGACAACGACGAACGTCGGTTTGGATTTTGCGCTTAAAAATGACCGCTTTTCAGGTGCAATTGACTATTATTTTCGGGAGACTTCAGGACTTTTTAATGATGTTAATATTCCTGCGGGAGCAAACTTCACGAATGTTCTTAGAAGTAATATCGGAACACTCGAAAACAATGGTATAGAGTTGACTTTGAACACAGTACCTGTGAAAACGAACAATTTGACATGGGAAGCGAATTTCATTTTAGGTTATAACGTAAACAAAATCACAAAATTGACTTTGGTTGATGATCCTAAATTTGTCGGTGTTACAACAGGTGGTATCGGTGGTGCTGTGGGCAACACGATTCAAATCCATGCGGTTGGTTCGCCTAAAAATTCTTTTTATGTTTACCAACAAGTTTATGGTGATGGCGGACAGCCCATCGAAGGTTTATACGTAGATAGAAATGGTGACGGTAAAATCACGGTGGAGGACAAGTATTTGTTCCAAAAGCCAGATGCAAATTATACACTTGGTTTTACGTCCAGTTTGTCTTACAAAGACTTCAGTTTCGGTTTTGTACTGAGGGGTAGTATTGGCAACTATATGTACAGTGATGTGAACGCAGGCGGTACATTCAGTTCTAATTCATTAAATTATTTGTATAGCCCTGCGCGCAATGTTTTGGAAACAGGATTCAGAAATGCACAATACTTCTCTGATTATTACCTACAAAATGCCTCATTCTTGAAAATGGATAATTTGACATTGGGTTATGATTTGAGTTCAGTGTTCAAAAACAAGCATACTGTTCGTTTGACCGCTGTTGTTCAAAACGTCTTTACGGTCACGAAATACAGCGGTGTTGACCCTGAAATTGGCGGCGGTATTGACAATAATATTTATTTACGCCCACGTACTTATTCATTGGGTCTTAATGTTCAATTTTAAAAACACTGGAACCGTACACAATTACGAAATTTTTAAAATTTCGTAATTGTTGATGAGTTCTGCTAATAATTAAGCAATATGAAAAATAGTAATAAAATAATATTTTTTGCTTTGATGACGGCATTGACCGTTTTCGAATCATGTGTAAAAGACCTTGATAGAAATCATCCTTATGATATTACTTCTGCCACAGTCTATAACGACCCTGCAAACTACCGGGCTATCATAGCGAAAGTTTATGCTGGTCTCGCAGTTAGTGGTCAACAAGGACCTGCCGGTAAGCCCGACATCAGTGGCATTGACGAAGGTTTCTCAACTTATTTGCGCCAATTTTACAAAGCGCAAGAATTGACAACCGACGAAGCCGTTATCGGTTGGAACGATGGTAGTATCAAGGATTATCACAATATGAAATGGTCTTCTGCCAATGAATTCATTGCAGCGATGTACTATCGTATTTTTTATCAAATCACTTTGTGCAATGAGTTCATCCGTGAAACAACGGATGCAAAACTCTCTGAACGCGGTTTGAGTAGTGATGCAAATATCAAAAACTATCGTGCAGAAGCCCGTTTTATGCGTGCTTTGAGCTATTGGCACGCTTTAGATATGTTTGCCAATCCTCCTTTTGTTACAGATGCTGACCCATTGGGTGCATTTTTGCCAAAACAAACCAATCGCGCAGACCTTTTTGCTTATGTTGAAAAGGAATTGAAAGAAATCGAAACGCTTTTGCCAGACCCAAGAGCCAACGAGTTTGGACGTGCTGACAAAGGTGCTGCATGGACACTTTTGGCGAAATTGTATTTGAATGCAGAAGTTTATACAGGCACAAGCCGTGCAACAGACTGTATTACTTATTGCAATAAAGTTATTGCTGGCGGATATACGCTTGAGCCTAAGTATGAAAACCTCTTCAAAATTGGCAATGACCTATCGAAAGAAGTCATTTTTGCCGTTCGTTTTGATGGCTTACGCACCAAAACTTGGGGCGGCATGACGTTTTTGATTCACGCACCAGTCGGTGGCACAATGAGAGCTTCTGATTTTGGTATCAACGGCGGCTGGGGCGGCTTGCGGACGACTAAAGATTTGGTGGCATTGTTCAATAATACATCAAATGCCGTGGACTATAACGACACGCGGGCGATGTTTTATTCCGATGGTCAAAAGTTGGATATTGACGATATTGGCGATTTCACAAATGGTTATGCCATCACAAAATACAAAAATGTTGACCAGCAAGGCGTGAAAGGCAGTGACCCAGAAGGTAACTTCCCTGACACCGATTTCCCAATGTTCCGTTTGGCGGATGTACACTTGATGTATGCCGAAGCGGTACTGAGGGGTGGTACTGGCGGCACAACGGCACAAGCTTTAACTTATGTCAATGCACTGCGTCAACGTGCATACAAAACGACACGTACAGCCTTGACTACCATCACATTAGATGATATTTTGAACGAACGTGGACGTGAATTGTACTGGGAAATGCACCGTCGGACGGACTTGATTCGTTTCAAAAAGTTCACAACAGGCGCATATCTTTGGCAATGGAAAGGTGGCACTAAGTCAGGTGTAGCTGTATCGGACAACCTAAACGTGTTCCCGATTCCAGCAGCGGACGTGATTGCTAACCCGAATTTGAAACAGAATACAGGGTATTGATTAATGATTAAAATAAATTTCAAAATATAAATAAAATGAAACGTTTAAATAAGATACTATTCCTTGGTTTAGCTCTTGTATTGGCATGGGGCGGCTGTAAAAAAATAGAAGATCAGGTGCTGCTAAACCCTGCTGCTAAACTTGTGGCATCGTTATCAAGCAATACGGTGGTACTTCTGAAAGACAATGTGGCGAATGATGCGCTCACTATTTCGTGGGTGAAGCCCGATTTCGGCTTTCCCGCAGAAGCCAAATACACCGTCTATTTTGATAAAAAAGGCAATAATTTCGCTAATAAAAAGCCTTTTAGCGCAGGTTCAGACTTGAAAAAAACTTTTAAAGTCGGTGAACTCAATACCACCTTAATCGGTCTCGGTATTCCCGAAGGCACGGCAGCGGATTTGGACATAAAAGTAGAATGTCTTATCGGTGCCGCAACGCTTTATGAAAGTGTCCTCAGTGCTAAAATCACGACTTATATTGACAAATTAGACCTCAGCACAAAGTGGGGTGTTGTCGGTGATGCTACGTCAGGCGGTTGGGGTGGCCCAGATTTGCCTTTCTATAAATCAGGTACAGCGAACACACTTGTGGCGTATGTCACTTTAGGCGCAGGTCAAATCAAGTTCCGTAGAGACAATGATTGGCCCGTCAATTTGGGTGCAACAGGAACTGTTGAACCTAATTTAAATCCCACGGGTTCTTTGGTCAGCAATGGTAAAAATTTAGGTGTTACTGCGGGTATGTATAAAATTACGATTGATACCACGGCTTTGACCTATAAAGTGGAAGCTTTTTCATGGGGTGTCGTCGGTGATGCCACATCAGGCGGTTGGAACGGCCCTGATTTGCCTTTGATGTATGATGCAACTGTTGACCTTTGGCGTGGTGTTATTACCGTTAATGCAGGGCAAATAAAATTCCGTCAAAACAACACTTGGACACTCAGTTACGGTTCAACGGGTAGTGTTGAACCTGACCCAATGCTTACAACAGGCGTTGAGGTCGGTTTACTCAAAGACGGTAAAAACTTTGGCATTGCAAAAGGTACTTATTTGGTGACACTTGATTTGAAAAAACTCAAATACACGTGTATCCCTTATGTGCCTATCGGTCTTGTTGGAGACGCAACACCAAACAGTTGGAACGGGCCAGATACCAAATTTACATATGATTTAAGCACTAAAAAATGGGTCTTAAACAATGTGGTATTGAAAGCAGGGCAAGTCAAATTCCGGGAAGATGACAAATGGACTAACAGTTGGGGTGCACCTGGCTCTGTTGAGCCTGTACCGTTGACTTCGCCAGCAAGTGGCTCAATGGTTTTAAATGGTAAAAACTTTGGCGTGACTGCAGGTACATGGAGTTTTGAATTGGACTTTACAGACTCAGCTAATCCGAAATATAAGGCAACTAAGAAATAAAAATGTCTTAGTTTTCAAGTGAAAACAGCCGATAATGCTACATTATCGGCTGTTTTTTTATTGAAAACCTATTATTCTAAAAATACTGTTGAGGAACGAAATCCCGATTCTTTCGGGGAGGGGGTCATTTTATATCAAAATCAACCACCACTTTATCCGATTTAGGAATCGCTTGGCACGTCAAAATAAAACCTGCATCTGTTTCTTCTTTTGTCAAAGCATAATTGACCAACATCTCAATGTCACCTTCTACGAGTTTAGCACGACAAGTGCAACACACGCCACCTTTACAAGCATAAGGCATATCCGCACCGATGGCTTGGGCGGCTTCTAAAATCGTTTGCCCTTTATCTATGGGTACATCAAAGGTCAATCCATCAAGTTTTATGGTGGCGAGACTGTCAACGGCGTTTTGGGTTTTGAGTTTTTGGCGCATTGAATAGTTCAAAATGTATGTGTTTTTCATCAACACCTTGTTCTGTTAAAATGGCTTTTACTGCTTCCGTCATCTCAATAGGGCCGCAAGAGAAAAATTCATCACCCCTCAGTAAGTTGGGTATTTTATCAAAAAAGCAAGCAATTTTCTCTTTATCCAAGCGACCATGCAGCAATTCTGACTCTGTACGCTCGCGGCTTAGAACATTGAATACTTGAAAACGTCCCAAATAAATATTCTTCAAATCCTCAATTTCTTCCTTAAAAATAATGGTTGAGACATACCGGTTGCCATAAATTAAGGTGCAAATACTGTGGGGTTCTGATGTCAGAATCGCTTTGATATTTGAAATAACAGGCGTTATGCCACTGCCTGCGGCGAAAAAAACATAGTGCTTTTGGGCGTTTATACTGAGGGGGGCAAAAAAATGCCCTAAAGGAGACATGGCTTCTAAAGAATCGCCTTTTTTCAAAACACGATTGGCATAAGTTGAAAAAATACCATTAGCCACTTCCTTAACCGCAACCCGCAAATCGTTGTCGTTTGGTGCGGTGCAAATGGAGTAGGTGCGCCGCACTTCCGCACCGTTGATAGTCGTTTTTAAAGTCAAATATTGCCCTTGATTAAAGGCAAATGCCGTTTTTAGGGCTTCGGGTACGTCAAAGGCTATGGAAACGCAATCAGCTGTTTCGAGGCGAATGTCTTTGATATTGAGTTGATGAAATGTCATTTATGCGTATTTTGAGGGGGCAAATGTAGTGATTTAGGTTGCTGAAAAAGATATTTGTATAACATTTTTTAGGCCACTGATTTGGCTGATGCGACTGATTTACGCTGATTTAGTTTCCTACGGAATGACAAAAAATCAGCGTAAATCAG
>JANLQI010000521.1:0-4353 GCA_031367705.1 Saprospiraceae bacterium
CGATAAATTGGGCAGCAAAAAACGGGTCGCCTGTCGTAATCGTTATGTTTTCGTAGTTGTCTTTCCGTGCTTTATTTGTCCAATTATAAGACCCCGAAATCACAACGGCACGGTCAATGACACAAAACTTGTTGTGCATCAATTTCTCACTGATGCGATACACCCGACCGCCACAGGCTTGTAAATCATTGAGCGACAAATGTTTATTGATGTCGTCATCAAATATCAATAGGCGTACCGTCACGCCACTTTTCGCTTTTTCACAAAGCACATCGAACAACAAACGGTCAGTAAACCACGCCACAGCGAGGTCAATCTCTGATTCGGCAGCTAACAAACGGGCTTGAATGTGTTCTTGGATATTTTCAAAAAATGCTTGGGTCTCCATATTAAAATTTTAGAAAGACAAATATATAAAGAGATTGATAAATTAGGATATAAAATAACACCCCTCCGTAAAAGAGTTGATTTTCAAGAAAAAACAATATAAAAAGTCTTCTTTAAATAATTCTAACACTTCTTAACACACAACAGCCGTTCCTCCATGAGAAACGGCTGTTGTGTGTTAATATTAAGCCTTTACTGTGGGGTATCCTCATATTTTATGTAACAAATGCACAAAAGAGATTGCTGTTGAATGACAAAAGCGGAATAACACTAAAACACCAGTCTTTGTAAAAAATAAATACCCTAAGAAACCGTAACAGGCGTATGCGTACAATCACTCAACAGAATTTGACCAAAAGCCTGCTTGACTTCTTTATTCGGATAATTCAAGATGAAATGACCATAAGGTGTTATTTTCTTTATGGTCAAATAGCCTGTTTCCAACAACACGGAGTTTATATCCAATTCATCGAATTGCGTAAAAGATTCTAAAATCAAATTACTCACTTTAGTTTCTTCTAATTTGTACTCGAAACGTTTTCGCATCAATTTGATTAAAAACGTCGGCGTTCCTGTCTTAAACCAAAAATTGCGATAGGCTTGATTTTCAAAGAAACTAAGTACGGAAAATGGATTATAAACAAATGTTTCAGCGTCCCAACTGTAACCATTATACCATTCTTTCATTTTATCAAGCGTATCATCGGGCATTTGTGCCAGAAAAGGCGCAAAAGAATGTTCCAATTCCGATTGGGTATAACCACACAAAGCCGCATATTTTTTGTTTAAAGTCAAATCATTCAAATGATTCAAATCTGAAAAAATAGAGACTTTTGAAAACTTAGAAACACCCGTTATAAATAACATACGAATGTGGTTTGAAGTGGCTTTGAGTATGCTGAAAAACTGTTTCATTATATCGCGTTGCTCATTGGCTTTGGTCAGATTGTAAGGGTCAATATAGTCAATAATGGGTTTGTCATATTCATCTATTAACACAACGACTTGTTTACCTGTCTTTTTCACTATTTTTTTTATCAATTCTCTAAATGCAACAGCAGGATTTGTAGCCACTAAAGTCACCTCAAAATCGGTAGCAATCTCTTGTAAAGCCGTCAAAAGAGCGTCTTTTAAACCCGATTCATGTCCGATAGCATCAAAAGAGAAACGAATGATGGGAAAGGTTTGTGTCCAATCCCATTTGTCTTCAATCCACAGACCTTCAAACAAAGGGCGGTTGCCTGAAAACAATTCAGCGATGGTATCTAAGGTTAAAGACTTACCAAACCGACGTGGACGCGACAAAAAGTAGTTTTGATTTATTGGAGAACATAGTTTATAGATATACTCTGTTTTATCAACATAAACAGCTCCTCCATTTCTAATAGACGCAAAATATTGTTGACCAATAGGTAAGTTTCGTAATTTTTCCATTTCCTCTAATTTTGTCGCAAGATAGGGTTTTTCATTAAATTACAGAGGGAGCTAAAAACAAGAAACGCCTTCCGACCAAAATCGAAAGGCGTTTGTATTTTATACCCCCTCAGTATAGAAAGGTATTTAATCTACTTTTACCACAGTTTTAAAGTATTCATAAGTCAATTTCAAACCTTCTTCACGGTTGAACTTCGGTTCCCAACCCAATATCTCACGGGCTTTTGTGATGTCTGGTTGACGTTGTTTCGGGTCATCAACTGGCAATGGACGGTAATCTATGAATGCTTTTGGATTGTTGACTAAAGCCATAATCTCTTTTGCAAACTGCATCATCGTGATTTCTGACGGATTGCCAATGTTCACTGGGTAAGCATAATCGCTCATCAAGAGGCGATAAATGCCTTCAACCAAGTCATCCACGTAGCAGAAAGAACGGGTTTGTGAGCCGTCTCCGAACATCGTCAAACCTTCGCCACGAATCGCTTGCGAGAAAAACGCTGGTAAAACACGTCCATCATTGACACGCATACGGGGGCCATAAGTGTTGAAAATACGCACCATGCGGGTTTCAAGACCATGGTAACGGTGGTAAGCCATCGTTATCGCTTCTTGAAAACGCTTGGCTTCGTCGTAAACACCACGCGGGCCAATCGGATTGACGTGTCCCCAATATTCTTCAACTTGTGGATGCACAAGCGGGTCGCCATACACCTCTGATGTGGAAGCGATGATAAAACGTGCGTTTTTAGCTTTTGCCAAACCGAGCAAATTGTGCGTACCCAATGAGCCTACTTTCAGCGTCTGAATCGGCATTTGCAAATAATCAATCGGACTCGCTGGAGAAGCAAAGTGCATGATATAGTGCAAATCACCAGGCACATGGACGAATTTCGACACGTCGTGGTTGTAAAACTCAAAACGTTTGAGTGGGAAAAGGTGTTCGATATTTACCAAATCACCTGTAATCAGATTGTCCATGCCGATAACATGAAAGCCTTCGGCAATAAAACGGTCGCACAAATGCGAACCCAAGAAACCAGCCGCGCCGGTAATAAGAACTTTTTTCATATTGGAGAAAGTTGATTTATAAGTTCAGCTCATTAGAACGCTAATATTTTGTTTGATTGTTGAGCCGCAAAGTTAAAACTAATTAAAAAGGAAATGTCATTAAAAACAGTTTAAATTCTACCTTTTATAAGCTAAAAACGGAAATTTTGATTTTAAGATTCATTAAATTTTAATTTGTGGATAAAAAAAGGAAAAATGTTTTGTAGGTAAATTCACTATTTTCGCACTTCTTTAACTTTTAATTAGACCACTGATTGGACTGATGCAACTGGTTTTCACTGATTTTTCATTTAGTTCCTTACTGGATGACAAAAGAAAATCAGTGAAAATCCGTCAAATCCGTCAAATCAGTGGTCAAAAAAATCAATTATGGATTTAGCACAAATTCCCGCGCCCTGTTATGTTTTAGATGAAAAACTGTTGCGCAAAAACCTCGAATTGATGAACCGCGTCAAAACAGAATCGGGCGTACATATTATATGTGCCTTCAAAGGATATGCGATGTGGTCGTCCTTCCCAATGGTTCGGCAATACCTCGATGGCGCAACGGCCAGTAGTTTATACGAAGCTCGTTTGTGTTTTGAAGAAATGAAATCATTGGCGCATACTTATGCCGCTGTCTATTTTCCAAGCGATTTCGACGATATAATGCGGTATTCGAGCCATATTTCCTTCAATTCGCTGTCGCAATTTCATCGGTACACCCCCTCAGTAAAAAAGTGGAATCAAGGCGATAAACATAAAATCAGTTGTGGTATTCGCATCAACCCTGAATATTCTGTTGTTGAAACCGATTTGTACAATCCAAGCAAAGCGGGTGGACGTTTGGGTGAGGATTTGCAGAATTTCAAAGGCGCATTGCCTGAAGGCATCGAAGGCATTCACGTACATGCTTTGTGCGAGTCAAGTGCCGAAGATACTGAGGGGTTGATTCAACGGGTTGAAGACATTATTGGCGATTGGTTACCACAGTTAAAATGGCTCAATTTGGGCGGCGGTCATTTGATGACTCGACCTGAATATGATGTCGCACATTTGATTAAAGTCTTAAAACGTTTTAAAGAAAAGTACCCCAACCTCGATGTTATTTTAGAACCTGGGAGTGCAGTGGGTTGGAATACAGGCGTTTTAGTGTCAAAAGTCTTAGATATTGTGAACAATCACGGCGTTCAGACCTTAATGATAGATGCGAGTTTTACGGCGCACATGCCCGATACGCTTGAAATGCCCTATCGTCCACGTATTGTCGGTGCAACTGACCCAATTGAAGGCAAGCCGACCTATCGTATCGGAGGCACAAGCTGTTTGTCAGGCGATTATATGTCAGAATATAGTTTTGACAAAGAAATAAACATAGGCGATGACAAACAGCTTGTGCCTCCGATACGATAGGTCGGCTTGCCTTCAATTGGGTCAGTTGCACCGACAATACGTGGACGATAGGGCATTTCAAGCGTATCG
>JANLQI010000002.1:0-16695 GCA_031367705.1 Saprospiraceae bacterium
TCACAAATTCATCACTGTTTGGAAATTGTTTTTCTTTTGACCGCAACATCTCACCAAACAGTTTGCGCAAAGCAAAATGCACCGCTTCGCCGTATTGAAAATACTCACTTGGTTGCGACGGTACTTTTAAGATATACGAAAAATAAAAACTCAATGGGCAATCCAAATACGCATTGAGCGCAGAAATTGAGAGTTGAAAATCCTTCAAAACGTTTTTAATAAAGGCTTTTTCAAGCAAATCGGCTTCGATTTCGACCCCCTCAGTAAGCAAAGCAATTTGACTGTCTAAAACGACATCATCACTCAACTGCCTTTTTTCAAGGGATTGGGTGTTCATTTCATCTAAAAATTGGGTTTGTATCAAGCCTTTGCCCCGTCCGTCTGTTCGGGCATAACTGACAGTCAAATGCTCTTTTGCCCTTGTTGTTGCCACATAAAACAGCCGTCGTCTTGCTTCCGTCGCATCGGCTTCTGCCGTAAAAGTGAGCGATTCAGGCAGTTTGAAACGATAAACGCTGCCGCTTCGGGCTTCTTCCCATTCCGTTTTTACGGCATCAACAATAAAAACACGGTCAAATTCTAAGCCTTTTGCAGAATGTGCAGTCGTCAAAACAACAGGATTACTACCGTCTTTGGCAACGGTATTTTTGATGAACTCTAAACGAATGTTGTTAGCATCCATCAAATCCAACGTTTTCAAAAAATCAGTTAGGGTCAAACGCGGTCTTTTAGCTGTTTCATTTTTTACAAAATCAAAAAAAGTATAAATAATTTGCGTGTATTCTGTTTTGTCTTTTTCTTTCAAAATCCATGACAATAAGCCGCTCTGATTCAAAATATGTTCTATCAAAACAGGCAAAGGGTCGTTGCCAACGGCTGCAATCCATGATTCGAGATGGGTTGAAAAGGTTGTGATTTTATTTTTATCTAAAAATTTAATTCTGGGTAATTGAGCGATTGTTTCACGCCATGTCATTTTGACATTAATATTTTCATCCACGGAGGTTTCAGTACCCCCCTCAGTATTTTGCGGGTTTTTCCTCGCTAAATAAGTCGTTAATTTCAAAACATCGTGTTGCAATATTTCTAAAAAACGCATATTCAGAATTTTAAACAACAAATACTCGCCACTAAACGGTTGCCGACTTTCCAAAGCAATATACGTGAGTAAAAGCCTTAAATTTTGAATCAAAGAATCGTCTAAAACATTGAGCGAACGACGAACGGTATAAGGCACACCTTGTTTATCAAAAAGTGCAATAAAAGGCTCTATTTGGCGATGTCTTGCGTAAATTATGGCTGTTGTACTGACCTGTCCCGAAGAAGTCGGGAGGGGGTTATCAGAATTATTTAAGGCTTCAATTTGTTGAACAATATCTATAACCTCATGCGTTCGGTTTGGATATTCAATGATTTGAGGTTGTATTTTTGATTCCGAAACAGCACCTTTTGCGCTTAGGTTTTTTTCTAAATTTAAACCTTGAATATTATTCAAAATGCGTAATGCGTTGTTTTCAATAACATTACGTACAGAATCGAGAATATTTTGAGATGAACGATAATTGTCTTTTAAGACGACAACCTTCACATCTTTTTTGTAGGTCTCATAAAAATCAACCAAACTTTTAAGCCTTGCGCCTTGAAATTCATAAATCGCTTGGTCGTCGTCACCAACAATAAAAATATTGGGTTGCTCCCAAAAGCCGATGAGTTGACTCAAAATGCGGTTTTGTGAGCCGTTTGTATCTTGAAATTCGTCTATCAAAAAGTACAAAAATTGCTCTTGATACCCCCTCAGTAAAAACGGAAATCTATCGAACGCATCAATGACCCACAGCACCATATCGTCAAAATCGTAGCGGTTTGCAGCGGCTTTGAGGGCTTCAAAACGGTAGTAGAGTTGCGCTGCTGCTTTCAGTTTTTCCATCTTTTCGACTTCATCGGCAATGGTCTCAGTTTTTAAATCCCCTTTTGAAAACAACCCTTTTTTATTGATTTTGTATTGAAAATCAGGGTTTTGCGGCAAATATTCTAACCAATCATCTACTTTTCGGCTGATATACTGAGGGGTCCATGCTTCGGTTTTCATCAATTTGAAAAGGTCAGCAAGATGTTTTTCGTAGAAATAAATATCTGAACCGCGCCCTCTTTTGAGGGCATGTTCATGTGGCAATTCATCGAGGAGTTGACGGATGATTTGGCGACGTTCCAATTCATCAAGTTGCGTAAGGTCTTGTCGTCCAAACAAATCGAGGTTGTCTTGAATAACGCGATTGCAAAACGAGTGGAAGGTACTGATATGCACTTTATGCGCTGCGGGTCCAATGAGCGACATCAGCCGTTCACGCATCGCTTGCACACCCGCATCGGTAAATGTCAGACACAATATATTATAAGGCTGCGTATCGGTGACGGTCAAAATCTGCCCAATACGTGCCGCAAGGATATGCGTTTTGCCCGTTCCCGGCCCAGCGATAACGAGGGTCGGTCCGTCAATATGCTCAACTGCTGCACGTTGTTGTGCATTGAGAGACGCGAGCGTTTGGATGAAATTTTTATTGAAATCGGGCATTCTGCTGTTTGACGATTTTAGAATGCCAAAAATAGGTTGTTGAGGCGAAAAATTGTTGACAAATTGAAGAAAACGAAACAGCCATTGACTACAAATCGTAGCCAATGGCTGTAACATTCAATTTTATAAAGCAATATTCAACGAAATTTAAAATTTCTGACAAAACGGCTTATAGACATACGCATCAATGGTGATACTCAATTATCTGTTTTTTAGCACCTTTTTACTTAAATTCCACGAATAACCAGCAAATAGAGAGACTCGTTTTATTAGAATTGGATCCGAACTCGTCGTACTTGATTTTGCCCATCCTTCAAATCTGGGTTCTAAAATAAAATTACTATACTTTAGTCCTAATCCAAGTAAGAAATTCGGTTGTGTTTTTTTGACAGATAAAGTGGTCTCAACAGGATTTGTAAATTCTTCTGATTTCACTCTTGTCAACTTGGTATTTGAATAATAAGTCAACCCTAAGCCACCTTTTATATAGGGTTGTAGTTTTTTCGTTGTAAAATAATATCGTATATATGAATTAAGGCTAACAGCAAATGAATTCATCAAATAGTCGAAATGTCTATCCCCTAAACTATAAGTTATCGTTTTTCTGTGTTGAATGTTAACTTGGCTTATGATTAACTCTCCTCCGATGCCCAATTTGTTCCTTAGCCTATTATAATTTTGCTCATACGAAACAGCTATTAGAGGTGATATCTTATTGGACATCGTTTCTTTTGGCGAAAAAATATCCAGCTCATTGAGGTCATCGAGGTCTGTCACCGGACGCATAGTGCCTGCCCATACAGAAAGAAACCTATCGCCTTTTTCTTGTTTTTTGACATAATAAGAAGCTTTGGCACAAGCGTTATATTTTTTGATAATCGGGAGTAGCTCATTGCGTTGATAAAGTAACCGAATAAAATTTTGTTTAACATCAAAACAGTCTGAAGTCAAATTCTTTAATTGATTCTTATAGGTATCAATCGTCAAAATAAATAAAGAATCACGTCTTTTTATTTTGACCATGCGGAGTATTAACTCTTGGGGCGGACGGCTATCGTTTTGGACAAAAAAATGTAAATTGTCATGTTCATACTGCTGCAATTCAAAAAAATTCAACCGCCCTTTAGCGAGCGTGAGTAAAAAAACAGTATCCCTTGTCAATTTAATATTAGGATCAACACTATCTATTGACTCATAGGCTTCTAACTTTTCGATGTCCGTAGGCTCATAGTTGACATCAACAATGGCTGATTCATAACGTTCATCTTTGTAACCGATGGTGAAGCCTTTAATATCTTTAGCTGTGTAAGATGTTCCATCACTAAAATTGTCCGTTCGGAAACGTATTTTTTTAGGATTATAGACCCATTCTTGGTAATCAATTTGCCCTTTGAGGGTATCGCCTTTATTATTGATGATACGACCATCGACGAAATTGGTTTGAGCAGAGAGTGGCAAAAAGATGTTAATCAATACAATACAGATTGATAAGGTTTTTAATTTTAGCATTTTTATTGTTTTTCAATTTTAGTAATAAATAGATTTTCTACAAAAATCATATCACGCTCAGTATTTTACAGTCTTAGCTCTTGTAAGTTTCATTAAATAGTCTCTTCGATAACTTTCACCGTTCATTTTTCTAATTTTTTTTCAATAAATCCGCTCATATCCTATAATTATCCCCGCTTCTCGACGAAACATCAAAAATAATCTACCAAAGCACAGTACCATGTGGTGCATAATACCTTACAATAACCATATCTTTGCACCATGAATACAGAAAATGCAAAACAGCAAATGCGAAAAGGAGTTCTGGAACTGTGCGTCCTCTCCATTATCGCCGCGCACGACGAGATATATCCTGCTACAATCAGAGAACAGTTGAATGATGTGGGCATCGAAGTCGTCGAAGGAACATTGTACCCGATGTTGACAAGGCTCAAAAATTCGGGTCATTTAGGCTACTCATGGAAGGAGTCTGACGCGGGGCCACCGCGCAAATATTATAAAATTACAGATGCTGGACGCAGCTTCCGTGCTGAATTGCTGGAAGCATGGCGCGAGTTTGTCGGCTCTGTTGATAAATTGTTTTTAGATGACTGAAAATAAAGGGCAAAATGCAAAGGGCAAATTAAGAAAATCTTTAAAAATCAACACTTTAACAAGTAAAAACGGATTTAAGGTTCAAGAATCTATCATCCATAAACAAAAAAAAGAAAATGAATAAGGTACTCAATATCAACCTCGGAGGTTTGCCGTTTACGATTGACGACGAAGCCTACCGAATGTTAGAAAACTATTTACAATCGCTTCACAACCACTTTCGGGCATCGGAAGGGTATGATGAAATTATGAATGACATTGAAGCGCGTTTGGCGGAACTCGTTAAAGAGGGCATGGGCAAACGTGGCATCGTGACGCATCAAGATGTCAAAAATGCCGTCAGTGTGATGGGTAAACCTGAAGACTTTGGTGCAGAATCGGTTGACGAAACTCAAAACACCACTTCAGAAGGGGCTTATACTGAGGGGTCTAAAAAATCAAGCTCAACGACAGGTGGCACACCGTTCCAAACAGGCAAACGCCTTTTCCGCGATGATGCACACAAGATGGTCGGTGGTGTTTGTTCAGGTTTGGCAGCGTATTTTGGCATCGAAGTGGTTTGGTTACGCATCGTTTGGGCGTTACTGTTTTTCTTCGGTGGCTCAGGTTTTATCCTTTATGTCATTTTGTGGGCGGTTTTGCCGTCTGCAAAGACGACTGCCGACCGTTTGGCTATGCAGGGGCAGCCTATTGATGTCAACAACATTGCTAAAACTGTTGGAACCAGTTTCGAGAAGTTCTCTGAAAAGGTCAATGAGTTTGGTAAACCAGAAAATCAAGAGCGTTTTCAACATCAAGTTCAGCAAATTGTAACCAATGTTGGCAATGTACTTAAAGCCTTATTATCGGGTTTGGGGGGCGTGGGTCGAGTTTTCGGTATCTTAATAGCGATTGTTTTGGTTATTTTTATGCTTATATCATGGTTTGGCTTGACCATTGCCGCCAGTATGGGATCTCCAATATTAGGTTATATCACCGATGAAGGATGGAAAACGACATGGGCTGGCTTCAATGCCTTTGCGATAATGGCATCTATTTCTGCGTTGTTGATTTTGGCAATTCGTCGCCTTGTGTATAAGCGGGAGGCGGGTAATGGTATTATTATTGGACTTTGGACGTTTTTGGCTATCAATTTTTTCGCACTGATTTCTATTGGTGGCTCGGTGGCTAAAAACTTTGCTTATAGCTATGACAATACACAGACGTTAAATGTTTCTAATATTGACACCTTAGATATTGCAGTCGATTTGAACAAAACACATGGCGGCATCAACTTCGGCGACCTCTATGTGTCTGACGACTACCTTGTCAATTTTGATGTCAATATGCGTATTGAGCGCAGCGAAAATGGTAAATTTGAGTTGGTTAGTAATCTTATGTCACAAGGTTCTTCCTCTGATGAAGCCCAACGGTTTGCAAAAAGCATCCAATACACCCCGTCCCTATCAGCCAATGTTTTGACCATCGGCGAGTCGTTTCGGATACCCAAAGGCAGTAAATGGCGCGGGCAAAATGTCAATTTAACGCTCAAAGTACCTGATGGTAAAGTTATTAGGTATAACAAAAACACAACAGGTGTCATTCACTCTATTGAAAGAGACGATGATGATGAGAACGACGACTATTGTTATGACAGCACTGTCCGTTCTTGGAAAATGACTGAAAACGGCTTTGTCTGTACCCTTACAGAATCGGATGGCAATACTCGGAAGAATAAGAAAAGAAAGCGGTAATTACGTTTTGACACTTATACAATAGAACATGGGTTATAAGCGATTGGCTTATGACCCATGTTGTTTTATAGACAAGTGAATAGACTGTGCGCTTGCTTCCTATTGTAAAACTTGTGTCAAGGCTGCGACTTTTAACAATGTTATACGTCTATACACTTTATACTGAGGGGTATCAAACGTTATGTTAAAGGTTTAAAATCCTAAAATTAACACAACCAATTATCAAATAAAACGCTACTTTCGCCCCGTTTTACGTCTATATTATGTAATGAATTAGCAAATATTTAAATTTTAGCAATGAAAATAAGTAAACTCGTTCTCGTATTAACGGTATTAATGATGGCAACACAAGCCATGACAGCTCAAAAAATTGGGCATTTGAATTCTGGAAACATCTTGGCATTGATGCCCGATGCAGCTAAAGCCGACAGTGGTTTGGTCATTTATCGCAATGAATTAGTCGCGAAAGGAGACTCGGCAGGTAAGGTTTTTGAAACTGAATACAAGGCATTTGTAGAAGCGTATAACGCGGGTACACTGTCGCAAGTCCAAATTCAAAAACGGCAGGAGGACTTGAAGCAGAAGCAAGGAATGCTTCAAAACTATGCTCAAGAGATTGACCAACGCATCGCTAACTTGCGTCGTCAGTTGCTCCAACCTATTTTGGCTAAACTCGATGAGGCATTAGATGTTATTGGCAAAGAAGGTGGTTATCAAGCTATTTTTGACAGCAGCACGGGCAATACTTTATTCGCTTCTGAAAGCGATGATGTGAGTGAATTGGTGAAAAAGAAGTTGGGTTTGAAGTAATTCTTACTTGAAAAAATGCCTTTTGAATGAGCGTTGCACCATCCTATGGTTCAACGCTCATTTTTTTTTATGGGAAACAATACCTGTTTCTCTTTAAAATGTAGAACTTACGCCTTGTATTTCACTCATTTAAACGATCAAGCGATGAAACAAATCTATGTTAGTTTATGCCTCCTGATGCTTCTCCCTATATGCCTTTTAGGTCAAACACCGGCCCCCTCAGTACCTTACTCAAAAGCGATTGAAGCAAATGGGTTTCTCTTTATCTCTGGTCATTTAGGCACAAAAGACGGTAAGCTCATGGACGAAACATTTGAGACTGAGGCACATCAGTCCATGCAAAACATTAAAGACGTATTGACCGATAAAGGGTTAACATTCGATGATGTGGTGAGTGTTATTATTTACCTTAAAGATATGAATGATTATGATCGCTTAAACGCTGTTTATCGCACCTATTTCAGCACTCGTTTTCCGACGCGCACCTGTATCCAAGTGGCGGCTTTGCCACGTAATGGACATGTTGAAATATCGGCAACAGCGGTTATGCCTAAAAAGAAGAAAGGGAAAAAGTAAAGAAGTTAAACTGTTGTACTACAATACTTTATGATAACATTGTCTTAATACTAAAATGCGTCGGATACATCAAAAGTACCCAACGAATTTCAGTATTAAGACAACTGATATTAGGACTTACCTTTATCAGGAATGCGCTTTAAGGTCTCCAATAAAAAGCCCCAAAACTTCTGAACAGAACTGATTTGCACCCGTTCATCGGGCGAGTGTGCGCCATGGATATTCGGGCCAAAAGAAATCATTTGCATATCTGGATAATGTGTCCCCAGAATACCACATTCTAAACCGGCATGACAAGCTCTCACCAAAGGTTTCTCGTTGTAACGTTCCACGTATAAATCGCTCATCAATTTGACAATAGGCGATGACGGTTTGGGTGTCCAACCTGGATATGCTCCACCATACGTGACGGTTGCACCTAATAGGTCGAAAGCCGATGTGATAGCCATTTGTAAGTCGGTTTTTTCGGAGTCAACGGAGCTACGCGTTAAGCATAAAATAGCATACTTACCGTCTTTGACCTCTACACGAGCCACATTATTAGAGGTTTGTACCAAGCCCGCAATGTCTGGACTCATGCGGTAAATACCGTTTGGACACGCATAAATGGCTCTTAAAAGCTTGTATGTGAAGTCAGACGGCAAGACGTGTTTGGGTGTGTCAATGGCTTCAATTGAGATTTGGACATTAGGGTCAGTTGTAGCATGTTCTGCTTGCAAAATGCTTTGATATTGCTCAATGGCTTGTTTTACTTGAGCAATTTGGTTGTCCCCAACTACTATATCCGCTACCGATTCACGTGGAATAGCATTGCGCAAACTGCCGCCTTCAATGTTAGCGACCTCAACGGCAGCATCTTGAACCAGCGTCAATAAGCAACGATTCATTAATTTGTTGGCATTGCCTCGTCCTTTGTGGATTTCTATACCCGAATGACCACCTGCCAAACCCTTGATTGTTAAACGAAAAGCGGCTGTTTTCGTCGTTTTTAGGGGGGGGTATGTGCCTGTCGCTGTCACGTCAATGCCACCCGCACAACCGATTGTCAGTTCATTATCCTCTTCGGTATCTAAATTGAGCATAATATTGCCATCGAGTAAACCGCCTTCAAATGCCAATGCACCCGTCATACCCGTTTCTTCGTCAATGGTAAATAAGGCTTCTAACGCAGGGTGTGCAATGTCCGTTGATGCTAAAAGAGACATAATCGTCGCCACGCCAATGCCGTTGTCTGCGCCCAGAGTTGTGCCTTTGGCTTTTACCCAATCGCCGTCAATGTACATCTCAATGCCTTGCGTGTCAAAATCAAAAGTCGTATCGGCATTCTTTTGATGCACCATATCGAGGTGGCTTTGTAACACAACCGTTTCCTTTGATTCCATGCCTTTTGTGGCCGGTTTTTTAATAATCACATTGCCAATAGTATCAACGGATGTAGGTAGTTTTAAGGCTTCGCCAAACGATTGGATGAATTGAATCACCCGTTCTTCTTTTTTAGAAGGACGTGGTACAGCGTTTAAATCTGCAAAGTGATGCCATAAGGCTTTGGGTTCTAATTGTCTGATGACTTCGTTCATTTCTTTAATTATGATTTTATGATTGATTAGATTACTGAGGGGTCAAAGGTAGGAAAAAGGTCGTAGGGCTACGTCTATTGTGTATGCGATTAAGGATTTTATCAAACTTATCCCCTCAAATATGCGCTACCGCAAATAAAAACGTCGGATAAGTGGTGTGCTTGTCCGACGTTTTTATTCAAGTTATTGTTCTACTAAAGACCAAGGATGAGGCTGTTGCCATTCAGTAAAGTCACTTTGGTATCCTCGTCGTCGCGGACGATGACCCCCTCAGTATTGACGACCCTAAACAGTCCTTTTTTACCTGTTAGCTTTTGCCCAAATGTCCGTTCATAAAGCACCCGCACAGCTTGTACACCAAAGACCAATTCTTTATCCCCTTTGTATTCTATCACCCGTTTATGATCACTGTCTTTTGCCGCTGTGATTTTAGCATCCACAAACTCTTGGATGCTGGGTAGCGTTAATGCGGTGCTCAATTTATCGGCATCCACCAAGCCAATAGTAAAGTTCGCACTTTTCAATACAGCCGTGATGATGTAAATATCATTGTCTTTGAGCATATCACTATAAGTACCTTCATTGAGTACGGCTGTATTCAAGAAGCTGTCTAAATCAACAAAGGAACTGATTTCATCTTTCTTTGGCGATTCAAACATAAAAACAAGCTGATCATCGCTCGTTCTATCAACATTGAAACTGAGTTCAATACCTATCTTTTTGACCAAAGCCTCCAAAAAGCCAAACGACACTTTTGCTTCGCTGTGTGTCACGACCGAACCTGAGATATTGGTAACGGTAGCATTCTTTTTTGTCGTTGGCAAAGCATTTTCGTCGCTTCTGAACAGTTTATAGACCTTATCAGGCAAACGTTTGAGTCCACCGTTATTGTCTTTGACAAGTATTTGCTGCGGTTCGATGTCGTCCGCGGGGAGTGCTATTGTCAAATAGCCTTGGTTTTTTAACAAATCTTTGAGTTGCATATCAAAATGGTTTTTAATGATTTGGAAATAAGTTGAATCGTTGTTCATAAGCTCCCCATCTTAACTACGATATGTTTCGGTCAATAATTTTAGTCGTGTAAACTTGACAGTCAATGAGCAGAAATAGAATAGACGTTTCTTTTTTATTTCTTAGGCAACCTTTTTGGGTATAAATATTTTAGGCATGTCTTTTATAGCAACATCACCGTTCCATTCCAATGTTTTAGCATATTGCTTGAGCAAAATCACTGAACTGCGGTGTGCCACTTCGTAATCATCACCTTCTAATATGCTTTTGTAGAACCCCTCAGTATATTTGATGGCAACAGCAGGTGGAATCGGGCCATTCATACCTATGGTGTAATCCACATATTGACACACCACTTCCGCATGAGTCGCTGAATTACAAGCATTTAAGAGGACACATTCAACTAACTTTTCTTTCATATTCACCAATTCAAAAAAACTGGCTAAATCATCTTCAGAAACATAATCCACATTGCCTGTGATGTCTTCAAACAACATTCCTTCCTTTTTTGCGCCGTGCATAGATAAGTGAACAATGGTCGGTTTAAACTTCTTCAATAAACGCAATAAGTCGCTGACATCACTCGCAAAATTGATTTGCACGGTGTAATTCTCCCGCAAACTGCCATTATTGATAGCATCTTGTATGCTTTGGCTTTCTCGACCTGAACTGGTTTCATTCTTACCCGCAGGATTGGCGGCGATGAAAAGGATTGTTTTCTTTTTCACTTCGACAATAGGCGTATTGCCATTTTGGTTTTGATTACCGTTGTTGGTGATTTTATCGCCCATAATTTTATCACCACCAAACTTATCGCCACCAATATTATCCCCCTGAATATTGGTTGTTGTTTTATTGCCCGCCACATTATCACCCATGATATAGGTGTTATAAATATTGGTAATTGCCGCTTCTGCTTTTTGCTGCGTTGGTGAGGCTTGTACTGAGGAGGAGCTGTCCTCTAAATCACTGATGACGGATAATAAGGCGTGATTGATTTTGTTCATTTCCATCATGTAATCGTTTCTATCCATAACACCCATATTATTAGAGCGTTCATTGCGATTCCATCGGGCTTGTAAAAGAGTAATTGTATCACCTTCGTCAGTGCCTTTTAGTTCTTGAGTCAGAACATCGAGAGCTTGTTTTGTCTTTGCATCGCCTATCAAGGCTTGCAGTTTATCCTGGAGTGCTGTTGCCATTGGGTTGTTTTTTAGTTTTGGTAAAAGAATGTCCAAATATAAAAAGATTTTCTAACGTTGTTAGAAAAGCATTGTGTTTTTTTAAACTATTATTTTAGGCTATTCAGTCATAATAAAACCCTACTAACTTTCATGTTTATTGCCCACAACTTTATCGCCTTCTGCCTTATCTCCAGCCACATTATCGCCATAAATGCTATAGTTTGTAATGTTTTGAATCATTCGTCCGTCCTTAGTGTGTATTTGTTCTTTACGGATATCCCCCTCAGTAATCACGTCTCAAAAATAGCAAAAAACAATATATCTTATGTCCAAAGCGGTGTGGAAAAGATGTTTTTTTATCATTCAAAACCCTATTGCGGTATAAAATCACACGGCTTACGCTATTGTTTTACATGGACTTGTCTATTGTCGTACACGCATTGCCCTATTGTTTTACATGGACTTGTCCATTGTCGCACACGCCTTGCCCTATTGTTTTACATGGACATGTCCATTGTCGCACACGCCTTGCCCTATTGTTTTACATAGACTTGTCCGTTGTCGCACACGCCTTGACCTATTTTTTTACATGGGCTTGTCCATTGTTGTACACGCCTTGTCCTATTGTTTTACATGGACTTGTCCATTGTTGTACACGCCTTCATCCATCATTTTGGGCAAAAAAAAAGTGCATGAGGCGACTGTTTGCTCCCCTCACACACCCACTTTCGAATGTCAAAATGGCATCAACCTGTTTCTTTCTTAGCGGCGATGATTTTCTCCGCTTCGTTCAATAGCGCGTTGTTTTTCTTAGTGTCTTTTGATGTTTCCGCACGGGCGGCGTAGTATTGATGAAAGTCTTCATAATCTGCCTTGTATTTTGGCAAATCTTTTTTAGACTTCATCGCATCTTGCACATGGTGTGCTTTGTTCATCATGGCACGTCCGTGCAGCCCTTCGATGAGGTTTTTTTGGTCATCAATGGTCTTTCTTCTCGATTTGTGTTTGTACCAAAACGTGTCAAATTGGATGTTGCCCTGGTAGTCCAAAAGGGTAAAATGGGCATCATCATCAATCAGATTAGGGAACTTTACGGCACATTCGCATCCTTTTTGACAGAAAATGCGCCCGTTGCCATCACCCATAGACAATCCTGTGGATATATCTTGGGGGCTGGTACCTTCCAACATAACTTTGTGGCAAGCATCCAATTCAGCTAAAGCGGCAATGTAACGGAGTTCAAACTCAGGTGTTGGGATAAAAGAAAAGTAGGGCTTCATGGTTCGAAGTGATTAAAATATGAATAAAAGAGGTTTAATAAATGAGTGTGTCGTTATTCCTTTGGTTGTATGTTTCAATATTTTACAAATATAAAATACTTAAATAGAAAGATGCAATAGTAGCCCGCCAACTTATATGTTAACCATATGTTAATAATGTTCTTCATGCGTTATTTTTTAGAACTGATATACCCAAACATTGTGATTAGCCCAGACAATGCCGTGAGGAACAGCGCAAAAATTAATCAAAAATTGATTTTAGGATAGCCTGAGAATCGTATAAAATCACTACTTTCGCTGCCCCCTCAGTATTATTAACTCATTTTAAAAACATTTTATGACCGTCAATATCATCAATCTTTCTAAAAACGCCTTACCCAACTACGAAACCGAAGGCTCTGCGGGCATGGATTTGCGCGCCGACATAACCGAACCGATAACGTTAGGGCCCCTTGAACGCAATCTGATTCCAACAGGCATATTTATTGCACTACCACAAGGGTTTGAAGCGCAAATACGCCCCCGCAGTGGTTTGGCAGCCAACCGCGGCTTGACTTGCCTGAACAGCCCTGGTACTATTGATGCAGATTATCGCGGTGAAATCAAGGTTATTTTAGTCAATTTATCCAACGAAACGCAAACAATTGAACCCGCAGAACGTATAGCACAAATGGTGATTGCCAAACACGAGCGTGTAACGTGGGAAGAAGTGAGCGTTTTAGACGAGACGCTACGCGGTGCAGGCGGTTTTGGCAGTACTGGCACAAAATAGATAACAGTAAACACAACCAATTTAAAACTTATATTATCAATTTAAATCGACGAAAACTCAATACACGATTATGAAGATTATCATCCCGATGGCAGGTAGAGGGTCGCGTTTGCGCCCACATACACTGACCGTCCCCAAACCACTTATTGCCGTTGCAGGTAAGCCAATTGTACAACGATTAGTGGAAGATTTGGCTCAATCATTCAATGGTGCTATCGAAGAAGTGGCTTTCATCACAGGTGAATTTGGCGAAGAAGTTGAACGTCAACTCATTGCCGTCGCCAATTCTATTGGCGCAAAAGGAACGATTTACAAGCAAGATATGCCTTTGGGTATCGCGCACGCCATTGGTTGTGCAGGCCCAAGTTTGACGGGAAATGTCATTGTCGCATTTGCAGACACACTGTTTCGTGCTAACTTTACCTTCAATCCCAAAGAAGATGGTATCGTTTGGACACAAAAGGTAGAAGACCCTTCGGCTTTTGGTGTCGTAAAATTGGACCAAAACAACCACATCACAGACTTCATCGAAAAACCGCAAACCTTTGTTTCCAACCTCGCTATCGTAGGCATTTACTACTTCAACAGTGGTGAAAAACTGCGTGAAGAAATTGAATATCTCATCAAAAACGACATCAAACTGAGGGGTGAGTATCAGTTGACAAGCGTTTTGGAGAATATGAAAAACAACAATACCAAGTTCCGCACAGCTACCATAGACGAGTGGATAGACTGCGGCAACAAGGAAGCCGTTGTTCACGCCAACAAACGGATGCTCGAAATCAAGAAACTCGAGTCCATGGTAGCTGCTTCCGCCAAAACACGGAATTCGGTCATCATTCAACCTTGCTATTTGGCAGATGGTGTCAATATCAAAGATTCTGTCGTCGGCCCTTATGTTTCCATCGGTCGCAATACGACGATTGAAGGCAGTATCATTGATAATTCGGTTATCGGAGAAGATACAACAATTATTGACTCTATTCTCAGCAACAGTATGGTCGGGAATTACGTTGAGTATGTTGGACGCAAATCTGAATTAAGTATCAGCGATTATTCTAAATTTGCATCTTAATATAATGGCGAATGATGAATGGCGAATGGTGAATAATTCACCATTCATCATTCGCCATTCACCATTAAATAATTTGTCATTTTTAAGAAAAATACGAGCATGAATCTTACCATTACCCATATCCAACCCGACACACTTTGCGGACGTACACGAGGCTTGCAAAATGTTTTGTTTTGTGCCTTAATCCTCCTCTCGCCTTTGAGTAGTCGTCTTTCGGCTCAAATTACCAATCAAGCACAGGCTATTCGCATTTCAGAAGACGAGGTACAGTTGCAAGACAAATACATGGCGGCTGTTGTACAGCAGCAAATTGGCAAATTAGAAGGCGCATCAAAGCTCTATTTGGAAGTTTTGGACAAAAACGCCAAATGCGACGGCTGTGCTTTCCAATTGAGTCGGCTGTATGACAAAATGGAAGACAACCAAAAGGCGATTGACTACGCCAAAAAAGCCGCTTCGTTAGACCCTAAAAACAAGTGGTATCAGATACAGTTGGCTGAAACCCTTGAAAAAGTAGGCAGAGACAAGGACGCTGTTGATGTCTATCGCGGCTTAATTGAAAAGAATGGTTTTGAAACAGGGCTTTCAGAAGAAATGTATTTCCGCTTGGCTCATGCTTATGTCCGCATCAGCGAACCCGCCAAAGCGATAAAGATTTTAGAAGAATTAGAAAAGAAAACAGGCATAGATGAAGACATCACAGATAAAAAACGCTTGACCTATGAAGTGATGAATGACCCTAAAAAAGCGGCTTTAGAGTTAAAGAAACTGGCAGATGCCTACCCAAATATCATTGGTTATCAACACCAAGCTGCCGAATACTACTTGAAATTAGGCGATAAAGCGACTGCCCATGACTTCTATCAAAGAATATTGAAAAACGACCCCAACGACTCGAAGGCACGCATGGCATTAGCCACCAAACAGGCCCCCTCAGTATCCAATGCTTCTGGTAGCGCGGAAGTCAATTATCTGAATTCATTGAAAGATATATTTCAAAAACCTGCCATTAATATTGATGAAAAGATAAAAACCATTCTGCCTTATGCCCAAAAGATAGCTGAAGGCAAAGACAAAACATTGGCAGCAGCGGGTTTGCAATTGGCTGAAATATTGGAAAAGGCGCATCCCACAGAAGCGAAGTCCTATTCCCTTTTAGGCGATATGTTGTACTACAACGGACGACCTAATGAGGCACTGGCGAAGTATAAAAAATGCTTAGAACTCAATAAATCCATCTTTGCCGTTTGGGAGCAAAAGATGTACACCGAAGACGAATTAGGACTATACGACGACCTCGTGAAAACCAGTGAAACAGCGTCCGATTTATTCCCAAATCAAGCCATTGCCTTTTATTTCAACGGCGTAGCGAATGAGAAGAAGGCGCAATATGATGCCGCTGTTGCATCGCTCGAACAAGCGATATTGATGTCCGCTAAAAAACCGCCTTTGAAGTTAGATGCACTTACATTATTAGGCGTAACGTATGCTAAATCAAAGCATTATGCACAATCCGATAAAACATTTGAAGAGGCTTTAAAGCTCAACAGCCAGTCTCCTATCACAATGATTCGTTATGCCAATGCCCTTGTTGGGCGTGAAGGTTTAGGTGATAAAGCCAAACAATTGGCAGATACTGCCTTGAAAATTGACCAAGAATCAGACCCCTCAGTATTAGAGGGTTTTGGCGATTATTTGTACAAATCAGGCGATAAAAACAAAGCCGTTGCGTATTGGCAGAAAGCTAAAGAACGGGGTGCGAAGTCTGCTGTTTTGTATAAAAAAATAACAGATAAAACGTTTATAGAATTGCCATAAAGAATATATAGCCATTGATTAACAATGTTTTAGAATGGATATTTCTACTTTGGCACTCAAAAAATCCCGAAGGGATTAAACATGAATAACCCCGAATGAAATTCGGGGGAAACGGTATGTGAGTGCTATAATCCCGAAGGGATTGAACAAAAGGTTATTCAAATTCAACGCTTTCAGCGTTATT
>JANLQI010000019.1:0-7777 GCA_031367705.1 Saprospiraceae bacterium
GAAATGACCATGCCACCATAGCTGTGACCAACTAAAATCACATCATGTAGATTTTCAAATTTGATTACGTTCACGATGTCCGTAATATGAGTGCTAAGATTGATTTCTTGATTAGCTAAATGCACTCTTTCACCAAGTCCAGTTAAAGTTGGATGGAATACAATATTGCCTTTTGTCCTCAAAATGGAATCCACTTTTGCATATTCCCAACCGCCTCCCCATGCGCCATGTACGAATAGAAGAGTTCTTTTGATGTTGGTCTGCCCAAGTCCAATTGTTGTAAATCCTAATGCAAGTAGAAAAAGTAATTTTTTCATAATACTTGTTTTTGACATTGAAAAATTATTGTAAAGCATTGATTTTTAGTTAATTGTGGTAGTTTTTAATGTATAATTATTGAATGGCTGTTTATTATACTATTATCAAAACACTTTTTATTCTTTATTTCACATTTAAAAACTAAAAAATAGCATACCTGTAATCTTCCATTCTCCATTCTGTTTCACTAAAATCCTTAACTGCTTTGCACTGTCTTTTTTTGCTTTTTGCTTTTTTTGATTGAATGTAACCCATGCTTTATCGCCTGAAATAATTATATCGTAATTATAACAAATTCTTGGTTCAATAGGGTCAGGGTTGTCTACAAAATAGGATTGATAACCTTTGTAATCTTCCTCCCATCCTTTTGCTATAAAAGTAATAGCGTCTCCCGAAACTGAATTTTCACTTTTAGCATAATAGCTTGCCATTTTCTCTAAATTCCGCTGTGAGTAAGCAAGATGTTCAGCTTCTATCACCTTAATAATAGCTGTTTTCTCTGCGTCTTGGGCATTAACTGTCAATCCAATCAATAAGATTAAAACAATTAGAAGGTTGATTTTTTTCATAATTTTATAATAACTTTAATTTAAGAAATTGATTTTCAATAGGTAAACATGCGGTCACTGTCAAGCGACAATCGAAGCAAGACCGTCGGCAAAGCAAACTCGGCAGGTTTTCCTTTTAGGTCAGCTTCGGTCATGCCTCTTGCTTTACAGGAGTTTCCCGATAAGTAGAAATGACCATTCGTTTTTACAATTGCCTCATAATGTTCACGAAGTTTTCCTGTTCCTAAACCTGTCAAGGTATCCAAGACGGTATCTTGTAACAACTTCACGGCATCGCCCGCCAAGAAAATATCCACCGTATGCCCTTCTGCAAGGGCTGTTTTGGCAACCAAAAAGCCGAGTGCTGCCCGTGTGGGATTTTCAGGTCCTTGCGTGATGTGTATGAGGATTTTACTCTTTTTTGCGCTGTTTACTGTGGGGGTCTGCGCTGAAAGTTCAACAAATGAACATAGCATAAAACAGCATAAAAGGATGATTTTCATAATGATTTGTTTTAATAAACGGTGAATAAATTAAAAAAATGCCCTATTTCTCAATGCTCAATTCAAAACTATTAAGAATTTCAATTGCTTGATTTCTATGACGGTCTATATGAAATCTTATAAATTCAAAACGTTGTTGGAAATCCATTGCTCCCGAAATGGGATGTGGTTGAGCTTGAATCCGCAGTTCATTCACTGTCAAATTTTGAGCAAAAGAATCAAGGACATTTTGTAAGTTTTGAAGCGAACTTATCCAAAAGGTAAGCGACCCTCCCATTCGTGGGGCAGCAATAGATGGTACTTGTTCTTTAGGTTTCCAAGTTTTGGCAATTAGCTCTTCAATTGTCATATTTTGATGAATGGATTCCGTTGCTCTCGGTATTTTGTTTTCACGTATGGCATCAATTGTTTTCCACATACCCCAAATACCACCCTGTTCAGCCCAATATAAATGTTCGGTTATCTCAATAATATTCCAACCCTCGCTTGAAGACTTCCATTCAGCTTGTTCAGTTGTACAAGTTTCAATTGTTCCAATATAATCATTTCGAGCGATTGAAACTTCTTCTAAAAGTTTTTTAATTGTATTCATAGTGAATTTTTTTTATCCCCCTCAGTATTTGACTGGTTGAAATCTTTGAAAAATTGGCAAAAACAAGCATTTTACAAATCTAAAGAACTATGAGAATTGAGCGACTTAAGTAAGCACAAAAATACCTTCAATCCACTTTACCTTTTTAGTCAAATCTTTTTTTTAATTGGAACATTTGTGTTTTTCTTGATAAAATTTTGAAATCGAATGGTTAAGTTTTGACTGTACGGCGTATTTCAGTAGGTTTTTTATCAAACTTTTTGAAAAAGGTTTTGCTAAAATGGGAAAAGTCTTTGAAACCGACTTGTGATGCAATCTCTCCAACCGATATATCAGAAGTTTCTAATAATATCTTAGCTCTATGCAGTCTAATGTTTCGGATATATTCAGCCGAAGATTGTCCTGTTAATATTTTTATCTTATTGTGCAACTTAGAACGACTTACACCCAATGCTTTGCAAAGTGCATCTGTATCAAAATTCTCTTGATTGAGTCGGGCATTGATTATTTCTTGAACTGTTAAAAGAAATTGCACATCTTTTTCCGTACTTGCTTCAATTTTAGAGGAAGATACAACTGAACGAGCCAAAAGAACAGCATGGTATATACTCATCTCTTGTCCTTCTTTACAAGAGGTTTTATAATCAATCGGTGATAAATTGGTTTGTAACAGTCTTTCTACTTGTTCTATATCTTTTTTTTCAAAAATGGACAAAGGCATTTGTAATTCTGTTCTAAAACGTTTACAAAAGGTCAACAACTTCGTTGCCAAAGCATAATGTTTTTCATTAAAAGCAAATCTTGCCAACCATTCTATGTTTTGAACCAAATAAAATTTCTCTCCTTTTTTATGATTGTGTTGAAGGGCTTTTTTAAACCATTTTGCCGCATTTAAATATTTGTTCTTTTCCCACTCCAAGTAACCCAATGTGCTGTAAAATTCCGAGATGCGATTGATGTTTTCACCTTTTATTTCAAAAATATTGTCTGCCAACGCTATCAGGTTTTCAGCTTCTTCCAAGCGATTCATGGCTAAACAGACTTGACTTTTGCTACAAAAAGTAAGCGCAATAAAACCTGTGTCACGGGTGTTTTTAAAAAACTTTTCAGCCGTTTCATAGCATTGGTACGCCGCTTCAAATTGACCTTGTGCAAAATAGAGCTTACCTAAAATATGATTTCCAAAAGCCGTTAATTGACCATCTTTTAAGGGTTCTAAATTATCAATTGCTTTAAAAATGATGTCAAAAGCCATTTCATAAGCACCCATTAAGACATATACCCACCCCTCACGAATGAGGGCATAGGAATAGTTTCTCAAATCCCCACTCTCAATATGTAAGGGCTTCTCTTTTTTGATAAAATCAAGTGTCTGATTAAAATTACCGTTTAAAAATTCTACCCAACCAAGATTACAATAGGACAATGCCATGCCTCGCTGATTGTCCGCTTGAAAATGGATGGCATAGGCATCTAAGGCATATTTTCGAGATTCCTCATAATCTGAAAATCGAAACGACAACCAACTAATATGGTTCATCAGATTGGCAGACATCGCAGGTTTATCTAAATCTAACCATATCTCTAAACTTTTTTTTAAATAAGCAAGCCCTTTTTTCGGTGAAACCAATTGCGCTTGCAGCAAGCCAATACCTTCTAATGCATTGGCTAAATTGGCATTTCGGGGCAATGCTGTGGCAAGTTGCATCACTTGATTGAGCCATTCTAAGCCTTCTTCGCGCATAGAACGGATAAACCAAAATCGCCAAAGTGCCGCGCCTAATCTCAATCCTAATTCTGCTTCTCGATTTTTTAAAATCCAGTGCATGGCAGAACGAAAATTAGGCACTTCAGCTTGTAGTCTTTCAAGCCATAAAAATTGAGAGCCACTTTTTAATTCTGGTGCAACTCGTTCAGCCCATTCTACAAAAAATTGAGCATGAAGCCTTTCTAAATTTGTATAGTGCGGATGAGCTTTTAACAGTTCAAAAGCGTAGGCATGAATAGTGTCTAAAAAATAAAAACGCTTATCATCCTCGCTATTTTTTTTCTGATTTAACAGGCTTTTGTTGATTAACGCACTTAAACCAATCAAAGGATTTAAACTCAAATCTTGTTGTTTGGTGCAAATAAATTCTACGGCTTCCAATGAAAACCCATTTTTAAAAATCGCCAGCAATTGAAAAAACGATTGTTCCGATTCGGTTAATAAGTGATAACTCCAATCTATGGTATCTCTTAGTGTTCTGTGTGATGGTTGCCGAGTGCCCGAACTTTGACTTGGAAGGTCGAGAATCACATTCATTTGTTGAGATAACTGATTGATTGGCAATATTTTAAAATGAGCCGCCACAACTTCCAACGATAAAGGAATGCCTCCAAGGTTATGACAAATTTTCGAAATGACAGCTTGATTGTCTTCATGAATTTGGAAGGCATAATCCCTATTTTTCACACGGTCATAAAAAAGCAAGGCTGATTCGCTTTCAAAGTTATTGCCTTGACTGTCAACCGACAGTGGCGGCAGGGAAAAAACTTGCTCACCCGCAATATTTAGAACGACCCTGCTGGTAATCAATAACTTTAAATGTCGGCAAGACTCTAATAGTGCAATTAACAGAGAAGTAGAAGCAGCCAACTGTTCATAATTATCAAGAATGAGCAGACATTTCTTATCGAATAAAAAATGTATAATGTTTTTGACGTGATAATCCTCTATTTCTAATGATTGAGCAATAGCACTGGGTATATGTGTTTCTTCAAAAACCGCCGAAAGGTCAATAAAATAAATACCATCAGGGAAAAAATGTTGGGCATCGTTCAAAATTTCTACGGCAATTCTGGTTTTCCCAATGCCACCTGTTCCCGTTATGGTAATTAGTCGGTTGGTTTTTATCAATCCCACCAATTCATTGATTTGCAGGTTTCTGCCAATAAAATTTGATAAATAATAGGGTATCGTTGATAATTTCATATTGTTTATTTAGGAAAATTGACATGTTACTTGCTGCTGTTTCGACAGGGTAAGGTAACTTGTGTTTTTTCACAAAAATAACAATAACATTCAAACAACACCTAACTGCCGTTGAAAATCCGCATGATTCCAACTCAATTTTAATTATTGAAGAACGGATGAAGAAAGTTAGCAGGGAAATCTTTATTTCTCCAAAAAATGGCTGTCAAATGGTGTTAAAATTTAAAATTTAGTGCCATATAAAAAAGAATCATTAAATTTGCGTACAAAATAAAATTAAAATGAAACTTTCAGATTTAAATTTAGACCAAAAATACACCTATGCCGATTACGTAAAATGGACATTTGATGAGACAGTAGAACTCATTAGAGGGTACATTGTCAAAATGCCCGCACCGTTGACAAATCATCAAACTTCATCAACTAATTTCACTTATCTTTTTAAGACGCATCTAAAAGGAAGCCGTTGCCAAGTCTTTGCCGCCCCTTTTGATGTCCGTTTGCCAAAACCGCTTTCTCACCGCAAATCAGATACCGATATTGAGACAGTTGTTCAGCCTGATATATGTATCGTCTGTGACCTTAGTAAAATAGACCGTCGTGGTTGTATCGGTGCACCCGACTTGATTGTTGAAATTTTGTCAAAAGGGACAGCAAAAACAGATATAAAAGATAAATATGAAGTTTATGAAGAATCGGGTGTAAAAGAATATTGGATTGTGAGTATTCCTGAAAGAGTGGTCAATGTTTTTCGTCTCAATGAACAAGGCAAATATATACCAGATAACCGCCCATATATATCATCTGAAAGTATTAAAGTCGGCATTTTTAATGACTTTTCAATATTGGTAGATGATATTTTTGAAGGCTTAATGGATTTTGACGATTAAACAGAAGGCAACGAGATACCCCCTCAGTATTCTGATTGATTTAAGCCCTTTCAAGTAATTTAGTCACAAAAACTATTGCTTTTCCCATCAAACAACACCCAACTGCCTTTGAAAATCCGCATGATTCCACTCAATTTCAATACCATCAATCTTCCCATCAGCATTGTGATGAAAGATAAAAATATGGTCGCTGTCAAAAGCCTTGCCTATTGGAGGAATCCCTGCAAATTCTTTTACTTGCGTACCGCGAATATCTACTTGGCAACGCACCTGTCCGTCGGGGTCTAAAGTAGCAGAATTGACGGTGTTGTCAAGGTTCGGAAAACTATCCATTAAGGCAGTCCACAGCCCTTTGCCTAAGCCGCCGATAGTGCCGCGACCATCGTCGCCAAGCGGTTTGAACCAAATAGACCCCTCAGTATCACAAAGGCTCAGCATCTTTTCGAGGTCTTGTTCTGCATAAGCAAACATGAAAGCGATGGCGGTGTTTTTAATGTCAAGCGTTGGATTTTTTTCAATTGTTACCATGAGTTTTTAGTTTTTTAAATTATTGAAAATCAATTTTTTTGTTCCCTACTTGCTTAGTTTTTAAGCGTTAAAATTGTCAATCACAATTATTTGTTAGTTATCCTTTATAATTTGAACTCATCTTTTAGCTCTAATTCTTTTCTCAATAAATTTATGGTCTTCCCATTCTTTCGTTACATCTGTTCCATCCGATAAGGTTACTTTTTTGAATCCATAAAATATAAGTGTATCGCCTTTCATTTCCCATTCTTGCCAATCGCTTGCACCAACATATTTTGGATCGGAATAATAACTCATAGTTTCTTTATAAGTATTTCCATTGACTTCGTAAGGACCTGCGCCTGCTGAATGAAATTTTCCTACAGAATCATTAAGAACACAGCAAAAAAACCCTTTGTTGAATACTTTAAATTGCTGAAGTTGGCTCAAGTTAATTTTGTGACCTACTACTTCATTTGATACAAGTTCCCAATTTCCTTCAATAGGAGAATAAGATTTTATATCACTTTGAATTGGTAACGTTTCTTGATTGTTAACAGGCTTGTCATTACATGCTATCAGAGATGTTACCATTAGAATTATTGAAAAAAATATTTTTAATTTCATTTGTTATATATTTTATAAGTTATTGAAAATCAATTTTTACGTAAAATAATGAATGGATTTTATTGCTTGTTGAGAACGTTTTTATAATCCCAAAGGGCGTTCATAACCAATATTTTCCATCTACTGGCTTCTTTTTTGAGCAAACGGCTTTCATAACTGGTATAGGTTTCTCCTTTTTGAGAAGTCAGTTTTTGAATAAAATTCACCCAAACCCAGTCAGAAGTAAGCGACTTAATGACCCAATCGGTACGCTCTACTTTCGGTTCATAGCTCTTGTTTGGGCTTGCCCGAATATCCTCACCAATGCTTTTTTTTATGGACACAAAATTTCTATCACCCCCGAAAGAGCCGTCTCTGTTATTCCACATCCGTTGTGTTATAGCTGCATCTGCGTATGTTTGCATATATCTGACGGAATCACGGCTCAACCAAGCAGCTGTTTCGTCCGTGATAGCCGCTTTAATAGCGGCGTCATCGCTTACTATTTCCGTTGCTTTTGGATAATCTTTATGCGCTTTCAATTTAGCAATCTGCCTCAAATGCCTATCCACATGTCCCCATTGATAAATCAAAACTTGATACATATTACGCGGATAAGGCGTATTGGTCAATTCAAACTGTGCACGTAAATCTATCTTAGTCGTTTCGACAAATTTGATAGCCTGTTCACGTCCACGTAGAAAAAAGGTCAGATTGTCTTTACCTTGTATAAACCCTGTTGGTACGGCAAAATCGGGTGCTGTATGCGGTTTATCTTCCATGATAAACGTTGTGTAATAGCTGTCAGGGCTACTCGTTGCGTTCAATTCTGGTTGCGG
>JANLQI010000301.1:0-3789 GCA_031367705.1 Saprospiraceae bacterium
AGATAACTGCCTGTTTGTTTGCCTCTCTAATATACGCATTTATTTGGTAAGATACGTAAAAATCATCTAAACTGGTTTGCAAAACAAAGGGTTTTGGTTCGTTCAAGATGAGTTCCGTTCTCAAAGCGGCATCTATCAACACTTGGTGCATATCTCGCCATGGCACATCATAACCAATAGTGACGGTTGTGTGTATAATCAAGCCTTTTTCAGGGGCATCACTGCTGTAATTGATGGTATGACTGTTCATAACAGTCGAATTTGGGATAGAAATAATTTCATTTTTGATGGTTCTAACCCTTGTCACCAGCAATGTTTTTTCTATGATATCGCCTTTTACTTCGCCAATTTGCACACGGTCGCCGACCTTAAACAAGCGCATATATGTCAATACCAAACCTGCAATAACATTGGACAAAGAACCTGCTGAACCAAATGTAAATAAGAAACCGAGAAAGACCGAAACGCCTTGGAAAATGGGTGAATCACTACCCGGTAAATAAGGAAAAATGACGACAACCATAAAAGCAAAAACCAATACTTTTACAATTTGATAGGTCGGACTTGCCCAATCTGCATAAAATCCTGAAAGCTGTAAGTTACCTTTTTCAATTTCTGTTTTTAGGAAATAAATACCTTTAAGCACATACCGAAATATGTAAACAATAACTATGATGGTGATTAAATTAGGTAAATAATTCCAAAATGCTAATGAAATACGTTTAACTGGATTTAAAACATATCCGAATAGTGTTTCTGCAAAGTTTTTAGTCCAAGGAAAAATACCGAAAAGTATTGGTAAAGTAATATAGATTACTAAAAGAATAACGATGGCTCTTATAAAAGTATTAATGCTTAATAATACATTGACTTGACGCTTAGCATCAAACAAGGTGTAATTTTTAATATTGATACCTTTAATGGCTTTTCCTTCTTGTTCATTTATTTTTAAAGCCGTCCATTTAAAGAATCTTAATAAATAACGAATGAGTAAACCAATAATCAAAAGAACCAATAGGGCTAATCCAAATTCCTTTGCTAATGTCGCCACACTTGTTTCCGATTTATAGTGCATTACAGCATCACCGATGAGGCGTTTATATTCCTCTGCTGTTTCATCAAGTGACGAGTTGTTCCAAAGAGCATCGTTTTCGGAAATACTCATAATGATGCTTTCTTCAAAAAGAATATCAATTGTTGTTTCAGAATGAACGATTACCAATGAATCGGAACTAAAAGCATAGTTATCAGCTAAGTTTTTGACCCTATTACTGATGGCATCAGCTCTGTCTTTGGCTGAAAAACTGCCTAATTTACTATAAATTAGAAAAATAGTATCACTAAAAAAGCCGCGAATAGGATAGGCTTTTGCGGTGTGTCTTAATTCGTCAATTTGTGCTTTCTTTTGGGCGATACGCACAGCATCCTTATTGTTTAATTCTTCAAGCTGCTTTTGTAAGGCTTCTTTTTGTAAATTGTCAGTCGTTTTTAAGGAACTAAGGCGTGCTTCTAATTCTGCTTTTTTAGTAGAGTCTTCAACACGCTGCTTTTCGATGAGTGCCAATTTTTGGGCATAATCTTGAAGCATATTGGCATTCAAAGAGTCATTACTCTTGTTCAGGCTGTCCTTGTTGAGCGCAATATTCTGATTTTTGAGGCTGTCCTTTTGAGCCAAAAGGCTCTGTGAAAGGAACAAGGAAGCGACGCATAACAAAATGGTCGCAAGACTTTTTTTCATTTTTGTGAAAATTACTTGTTAATTAATTCTAAACGTTTGCAGATGTATCTGATACCTATGTATTCGATATGTGTATTTATACTGAGGGGGTATTTGACATTCAATCGTTCACGAATATTGATAATATTTATCAACGATTGAATGTCAAATCTACATATTTAGACGGCTTTTTGGGCTAATGTCACTGGTTTTTCCTCTGATTCTTCTACAATAACGAGGAAAATGGGAGAAAACAAGGTTCAATTATTAACTAATGCGTTTAGCCACACGCTCAATGGAAAGTCCTTGTATTAAGATGCTGAAAACCACGCAGATATAGGTTGCAACAATCAATATTTGTCTGGATTCACCTGCAGGCAAGGACATGACTAAGGCGATGGATAAACCACCTCGCAGCCCGCCCCAAACTATCAAATTTGCTTCTTTCCTGTTGAAATCAATAATTTTGGGTAAAAGGAATTTTGGTACAAAAACGACAATCCAGCGTGCCGCCAAAACAATGAGAATAGCACTAAATCCTAATATCACATATGTCGGTTTTATGTCAATAACAACTAAAACAAAACCAATGAGAATGAATAAAATAGCATTGAGCATGACATCTATCAGTTCCCAAAATTTATTCACATAGTCCATCGTCACGTTACTCATGGCTTTTTCTTGTTTGTAGTTGCCCACAAACAAACCCATAATGACCATTGCCAAAGGCCCTGAAATATGAAGCAATAAACATGCTTGATAGCCCATCATCACAAAGGCGAGTGTGAGAATAACTTCTGTTTCGTAATGGTCAATAGAGGTCATTAATTTATGCAGTATATAACCAATACCTAAGCCGAATAGGATACCGCCCACACTTTCTTGAACGAAAAGTAAACCAAAATGGCTGAGGCTGAAATCATGTCCTTCACTGTTTAAGATTTCAAGTAATGCGATGAAAACAACGACACCGATGCCGTCATTAAAAAGAGATTCGCCAACGATGGTTGTTTCTATTTTCTTTGGCACTTTGGCTTTGGTTAAAATACCGAGAACTGCGATGGGGTCGGTAGGAGAGATGAGTGAACCAAAAAGTAAACAATAAATATAATCCACATTTAAGCCTAAAAGACCACTAACGCCATAAAATAAGCTGCCAATCATAAAAGTTGAAGCAATGACACCGCCTATGGCAAATATGGCTATGGTCTTTTTTTGTTTCTGTATTTCTGCCCATTTAACATGTAAAGAACCCGCAAAAAGTAAATACCCCAACATGATGTCTAATATATACTTGCTGAAATCAACATGGTCTAAAAGCCCTTTTACTTCTGTAAATTGACTATAAGCCCAATATTTTTCACTTAATATAAAGAGTGACAATAAAGTGGATAGAAAAAACAAGCCTATAACAAAAGGCATTTTAATGTACTTCTGATTGATGTAAGAAAAGCCCGCAGATAGGCACATGATCAAGATTAATAACTCGTAATTATTCATTTATATTTAGTCGATAGTTGATAGTTGATAACGGATAACGGATAACGGATAATGGATAATTAGTTTAAAATTATCCATTATCAACTATCCATTATCCATTAGATATATTATTTTAAAGATTGCTTTTTCTGTATAATTCTATTTGCTGTATGACTAATCTTTGTTTTAACCAATTAATGAGCCTTGAAGTATCATTTTTACTGAGGCGTGTCTTACTGACATAAATGGCAATAGGAATTGTTGTAAAACTATCTTGTTTTATCATAAAATCATGATTGGACAAAGATATAAACTGGATAGAATTAAAAACGGTTTGCGCTTCTTTGGTTAATTGTTTATTGTCAAAAGTATTTTTAGTAATTTGATTAGTCAATTCTGCGATTTTAAAATCCTTTTCATTCATGACATTTGAATTGGCTTTCAATTCATTTAAAATATCGCCTTTTAAATTAACAAACCTATCTGTTGAGTCTTGTCTAAAATTAAGAATTGTTTTTTTGTTTATTTTATACTGGGGCATAATATCTCGAAGATGTTTTATTTCTGTCGAATCAAATCTTTTAGATAAAAAG